>NZ_JBJZOI010000020.1:0-132909 GCF_047200635.1 Saccharopolyspora antibiotica
ACATGGAGAACTCTACAGACCCCCTGAAACGGCCTGAACACCACCCCCCTGTTCAAGCGAACTCGCAGGTCATGGCCGGTTAAATCGCGATGTCGGGCTCCGCGCGCACTCACACCTTCGGGGCGAGCCGCGCCGATCGATGACCGCATCCGGCGTCCCCGGCCCTCTTCTTCACGAGACCGGGACACCCGGTCCGCCCCGACCACCAGGAGCCGCCATGACAGCCCCCGCCGCCACGCCGCCGATCCTGCTCCCCGCAGCGCCGGATACCTACCTGGTCCCCGACTCGTCCCGGCCCGCCCAGGTGCTGCGCGTGGAACTCCCGAACCCCGCGACCGCCCCGGCGGATCGGACCTCGGACGCGCTCGCCGCCTCGCTCGGCGCCCCCGTGGTCGAAGTGCTGCTCGGGCGACGCCCGGTGGAGCAGATCCGACCTCGGGTGTCGCCGCGCGTGGAACGCCTGCTGCGCTCCCGGCCCGTGCGCCGGTTGCTCAACGAGCCCGCGCAGCGCCTGCTGTCCACGCACGCCTGCGTGATCGGACCCGATCTCGTGGAGGGGTGCGCCGTCATCACCTCGCGGGTCCGCACCCGCGCCCTGGTGCTGCGCTGGGAACGAGGAGAGCGGGGATGGCTGTGCACCTTCCTGTCCATCGTCTGAGCCCCGGACCGGCCCGCACTCGCCCCGACGCGGTCCGAACGCGACATCGCCCCGCACTCCTGGAGTGCGGGGCGATGGGAGAACGCGAGCGGGAGGTCAGTGGCGCTTGTGCCGCTTGGCCTCTTCCCTCGCCGCGGCCCGGCGCTCGCGGCGCGTGCCCGTCTCCTCGGCGCCGGCGGCGCGGTCGGAGCTGGTCTGCACATCACCGGACTCGGCCGGGCCCGAGTAGTTCAGCCGCTGGCGCTGCGGCTGCGCGAAGCCCTGCCCGCCGAGCGCGCTCGGCGGGCCGTCGCCACCGGCGGCCCCGCCGAGCTGGCTCATCGCGGGCCCCGCCGCGCGGGAGCGCTTCGACCGGGGTTGCGCGGCCTCGGGAGCCGGGGCCTGCGGGGCGCGCTGCTGGCGAACCGATCCCGGGATCGCGGGCTGGACGTCGGTCGGGAAGTCGGAACCGTCGGACCGGCTCACCGAAACGGGGACCGAGGGCTCCTCCGGAGCGGGCTCCGGTTCCGCCGCCTCGACCTGGACGTTGAACAGGAAGCTGATCGACTCCTCCTTCAACGCCTCCAGCATGGCGTGGAACATGTCGAAGCCCTCGCGCCGGTACTCGACCAGCGGATCGCGCTGCGCCATCGCGCGCAGGCCGATGCCTTCCTTGAGGTAGTCCATCTCGTAGAGGTGCTCGCGCCACTTGCGGTCCAGCACGCTGAGCACGACCCGGCGCTCCAGCTCGCGCATCGCGCCCGGACCGACCTTGCCGTCCACCTCTGCCTCGCGGCGGTCGTAGGCCTCCCAGGCGTCGTCGAGGACAGCCTCCTGCAGGCGCTCCTTGCTCACGTCCTCCTCGGACTCGACGAGCTCCTCCCAGCTGAGCTGGACGGGGTAGAGCGCCTGGAGCGCGGACCACAGCTTCTCGAAGTCCCAGTCCTCGGCGTAGCCCTCGGCGGTGGCGCCGTTGACGTAGGCCGCGGTCACGTCCCTGATCATGTGGCGGGCCTGCTCGCGCAGGTCCTCGCCCTCCAGCACCCGGCGGCGCTCGGCGTAGATCACCGTGCGCTGCTGGTTCATGACCTCGTCGTACTTGAGGACGTTCTTGCGGATCTCCATGTTCTGCTGCTCGACCTGGGTCTGAGCGCTGCGGATGGCCTTGGTGACCATGCTGTTCTCGATCGGGACGTCATCCGGCACCTTCAGCCGGGTCATCACCGTCTCGACCATGGCCGCGTTGAACCGGCGCATGAGCTCGTCACCCAGGGACAGGTAGAAGCGCGACTCACCGGGGTCGCCCTGCCGGCCGGAACGACCGCGGAGCTGGTTGTCGATGCGGCGGGATTCGTGCCGCTCGGTGCCCAGGACGTAGAGGCCGCCCAGCGCGCGGACCTCGTCGGCCTCGGCCTTCACCTGGGTCTTGACCTTGTCGACGACGGCGGGCCACTCCGCCTCGTACTGCTCGCGGTGCTGCACCGGGTCCAGGCCGCGGCGCCGCAGCTCCGCGTCGGCGATGTGGTCGACGTTGCCGCCGAGCACGATGTCGGTACCGCGACCGGCCATGTTGGTGGCCACCGTGACCGAGCCCCTGCGCCCCGCCTCGGCGATGATCCCGGCTTCCGACTCGTGGTGCTTGGCGTTGAGGACGCTGTGCGGAACGCCCTTCTTGGTGAGCAGCTTCGCGAGGTGCTCGGAGCGCTCGACGCTGGTGGTGCCGACGAGGACCGGCTGACCGGCGCGGTGCTTCTCCTCGATGTCCTCGGCGACCGCCTCGAACTTCGCGGCCTCGCTCTTGTAGACGAGGTCGGGCTGGTCCTTGCGGGCCATCGGCTCGTTGGTCGGGATGCTGACGACGCCCAGCTTGTAGGTGCCCTGGAACTCGGCGGCCTCGGTCTGGGCCGTACCGGTCATGCCGGCCAGCTTCTCGTAGAGGCGGAAGTAGTTCTGCAGCGTGATCGTGGCCAGCGTCTGGTTCTCGGCCTTGATCTCGACGCCTTCCTTGGCCTCGATCGCCTGGTGCATGCCCTCGTTGTAGCGGCGGCCGTGCAGGATGCGCCCGGTGAACTCGTCGACGATGGTGACCTCGCCGTCGCGGACGATGTAGTCCTTGTCGCGCTTGTAGAGCTCCTTGGCCTTGAGCGCGTTGTTGAGGTAGCCGACCAGCGGGGTGTTCGCGGCCTCGTAGAGGTTCTCGATGCCCAGCTGGTCCTCGATGATCGTGACGCCCTCTTCGGTGACGCCGACGGTGCGCTTGCGCTCGTCGACCTCGTAGTGGGCGTCCTTGCGCAGCATCGGGGCGAGCCGGGCGAACTCCTGGTACCAGCGCGAGGACTGGTCGGCGGGACCGGAGATGATCAGCGGGGTGCGCGCCTCGTCGATGAGGATGGAGTCGACCTCGTCGACGATGGAGAAGAAGTGCCCGCGCTGCACGCAGTCGGCGAGGCTCCACGCCATGTTGTCGCGCAGGTAGTCGAAGCCGAACTCGTTGTTCGTGCCGTAGGTGATGTCGGCCGCGTAGGCCTCGCGGCGTTGCTCCGGGGTCAGCTCGGCCATGATGGCGCCGACCTCCAACCCCAGGAAGCGGTGCACCCGGCCGATCCACTCCGCGTCGCGCTTGGCGAGGTAGTCGTTGACGGTGACCACGTGCACGCCCTCGCCCGAGAGCGCGTTGAGGTACGCGGGCAGGGCGCAGGTCAGGGTCTTGCCCTCACCGGTGCGCATCTCGGCGATCTGGCCGAGGTGCAGGGCCGCGCCGCCCATGAGCTGAACGTCGTAGTGGCGCTGGCCGAGGGTGCGGTGGGCACCCTCGCGAACGACGGCGAAGGCCTCGGGGAGCAGCTCGTCGAGGCTCTCGCCCTCCTGGTGGCGGCGCTTGAACTCGTCGGTCTTGGCCCGCAGATCTGCGTCGGAGAGCGCGACCACTTCGTCTTCGAGCTCGTTGATGTGCGCCGCGATGGCGCGCAGGCGCTTGAGCGTCTTGCCCTCGCCGGCGCGGAGCAGTCGGGACAGGACCATCCGGTCGACCTCACTAGCTGATCGTGATGCGCCCGCCTGGGACGCCTTGTGGTCATCGTATTGGAGCCGGGTTGCGCGGGAAGCGGTTCCGGCGGAGCGGCGGACGCACCGGGCCCCGGACGGCGACCGTCCCCCGCGCACACGGTACGCGGGGGACGGTGAGCGGGGTCGGGCGCTGGCGCGGACTCGCCGCTCCCGATCGATCTTCAGGCTCAGGCCGCCAGGCGGATCACCCCGTAGTCGAATCCGCGGCGCCGGTACACCACGCTGGGGCAGCCGGTGTCGGCGTCGGCGAACAGGTAGAAGTCGTGGCCCACGAGCTCCATCTCGTAGAGGGCCTGGTCCACGGTCATCGGGGTGGAGGTGTGCGCCTTCTCCCGCACGACGCGGCCCGGCTCGTAGCCGTCCTCGTCCGCGCTGCCGCGGGGCCGGGGGACCTGGCGGTCCCCGGTCGCGGGGCCGGTGCTGGTGGCGTCCGGCGCGGTGCCGTCGGTTTCGGAGGTCTCCTCGTCGGGGGCTTCCAGGAGGCCGACCGCGGTGCCCGATCCGGAAGCGGCGACGGTGCGTGTGGTGTTCGCCGCGGTCGCCTCGGCGACCGAGGTGGACTTGTGCCGCCCGTAGTGCACCTTCCTGCGGTCGTGCATCCGGCGGAGCCGGTTCTCCAGCTTGCTCGTGGCCGAGTCGAGCGCGGAGTAGAAGTCCCCCGCGGATGCCTCCGCGCGCACGGCGGGACCACGGCTCTTCAGGGTGATCTCCACGCGCTGGCAGCTCTTGGCCTGACGCGGGTTGCGCTCGTGGAAGAGTTCCACGTCCGCCCGAATGGTCTTCCTGTCGTAGCGCTCCAGCCGGGTCAGCTTGTCGGCGATGTGCTCCCGGTAGTGCTCGGGAACCTCAACGTTGCGACCCTTGACGACGATGTCCATTCACGACCTCCGTTCCTTGCGTACATCCGTGGACGTGTCCGCGCGGTGGCGCCGGAACTGCGGCGGTCTCAGCCCGCTACCGGCGCCAGGGACATGGGTTCCTCACTCCTCTCCCACAGCCCGGGAACGACTGAATGCAGGCACGTTAGCTAACTTCGCCATCGGGAAACAGCCCCCGGGACGGGCGACGTCAAGCCGCCACTGAGCGTGATGTGCACGGCTAGACGGGCGACGCGCGAGGGGGACGAGGGGCCTCTCCACGGCGTGTCCCAGGTCACTCGCTTCACTCCTTCGGCGGAATCATGACGAGTCGTGGCTACGTGCTGCCACGAGCGGTCCCGGAAATTCACCCCGGTGCAGGCGCCGGGCGCCGAGTTCTGCCGACCGCTCATACCCCCTGAACGAACGAGGGGGTGGTTCGAGTTCCGCCCGGACGCGGGAATCGGTGGAGCTCGGGCCGGGACCTGCCCGGCGGCCGTCGTGAGCACCAGCACCGCCGCGGTGGCGAGCCCGCGCCCGGTGAGCGCGCGCAGCGAGCTCAGCGCCGTCGCGCCCGTGGTGAGCACGTCGTCGACCAGCAGCACCCGCGCGCCCGGGGGCGGCGACCGGCGGGAGCGGACCGCGAGCCGCCCCGCCAGGTTCGCCAGCCGCTCCGCCGCGTCCAGCCCGACCGAGTCCCGGGTGCCGCTCGCCACCAGGCAGTCCGCGACCTCGGCCGCGATCCCGCGGCGCGCGAGCTCGGCCGCGGCCCGGCGCGCCACGCGGGTCATGTGCGCGCCGCCGCGCCGCCGGGAGGCGAGCGCCCTGGAAGGAGCGGGAACCAGGTGCCAGGCGCCTTCCGGCTCCGAACCGATCCCCCAGTCCCCCAGCCCCGCCACGCCGTCCGCGAGGGCGCGTCCGAGCGGGTCGGCCAGGTCGCGACGGCCGCCGATCTTGTAGGCGAGCACGGCGCGCCGCGCCGCCGCCCGGTAGGCGCCCAGCGCGAACACCGGGGGGACCGGTTCGGCCCCGGCGGGGAGCGCGCCGCGCACCGCGCGCAGGCCGCCGAGCTCCCGCGCGCACCCGGCGCACCAGCCGGTGCCGGGACTGCGGCAGCCCGCGCAGCGGCGCGGCAGGACCAGGTCGACCAGGCCGGGGCCGGCGGCGGCGAACGCGGGGCGCGGGGCGCCTTCCTCGGATGCGGGCACGCCCGCGAGGATGCGCGTTCCGCGCGCCCGACTCACCGGGGCGCGTCGGCGGGCCCCGGTCAGCCGGGGAAGAACGGGATCGAGCTCCCCTTGAACTGGCCCGGCAGCACGCTCCACACCGAGCCGGGGGCGTCCGCCTCCCACAGCCAGCTCTGGTCGGCGACCACCACCCGCCGGTCGGGTCCCGCCGTCACCGCGTTGATGGGCTGGGTCAGGTTCGCCGAGGCGTACTCGGTCCAGTCGAACCCGTCCACCGAGACCTCCATGACCGGCGCGGAGCCGTCGGTGGCCACCACCAGGGACTTGTCCGTGAGCCAGTCGACACCGGTGATCCGGAAGCTCCGGGAGGCGCCGAGCACCACCGGATCGCGCAGCGCGGTCGCATCGCCCTGGTCCACGACGGCCGCGACCACGAGGCGCCCGTCGACGACCCCGGCCGCGCGGGTGCCGTCGTGGGAGAGCCGCAGCTCGGTGACGGGCCGCCCGCCCGCGAACTCGGCCGCGTCGACCCGTTGTGGGCGCCAGGCCCCGTTCTCCCGCACCGCGCGGAACACCTCGCCGCCGTTGACGACCGTCCACACCTCGGAGTCGCCGCGCCAGGTCGGCCTGCTCATGAAGCTGCCGCCGACCGGCACCTCGGTCATGGCCTCGCCGTACGGTCCGATCCGCAGCGCCACCTGCCCGGCGGGGGTGCGGACCACCGCCGCCAGCCGCGAGCCGTCCGTGGACTGGGCGCCATCGAGCACCTCCAGCGCTCCCGAGCCGGTCGGACCCGGGACCGGGGCCACGTCCTCGTCGAGCACGTGCAGCCGCTCCCCCACCACCGCGAGACCGGGCAGGTCGGGGGGCACCTCGTTGTCGACCTCGAAGGCGCGCACGTCGGCCGGTTGCAGGTCCCGCTTGCCGGGGAGCAGCGGCACGCCCTCCTCCTGGAGCCGCACCCGGGCCTTGCTGACGCTCTGCAGGGAGAGCACGACCTGCGCCGCGATCATCCGCCTGGCCTCCAGGTCGAGGTCGCCCAGACCGCTGAGGTTGACCAGCAGCGCCCCGTCGTCGGCCTCGGCGACGTTGGTCCGGGGGTAGGCGCCGGAAGGGAGCTTGCTGCGCATCGCACCCCGGAAGCCCTCCGATGGACCGCCGAGGAGCAGCTCGACCACCCGCCGGGGCAGGGTGCTCTCGGTCTGGGAGGAGATCCAGCGCAGGTCCGGAACCACGCCCCTGCCGTCGTGGTCGGCGAAGTAGATCGGCACCGGCATCAGGTCCCGCTTGAACGAGCTGCGGCTGATGACCATGTCCGGCGGCGGGTCGGCGATCCGCCACTGGTCGCGGGCGTCCCGGACCACGCGGACCTGCGCCTGGTAGGGGCCGCTCTCGGGGACGAAGGAGAAGTCCGGGCGCAGCTGCCCGACCCGGTCGCCCTGCACCCGCACCAACCGCACGTCGTCGGGCTGACCGGGCGCGGGCTGGTCGGGCGCGGGCGGGACGGGGATGGTGCCGAGGTCGTCAACGACCAGCACCGAGGGGCCCGGCTCCCAGCGCCGCTCGGCATCGCGGGTGAGGTGCTCGCGCGCGGCGGCGAACCCGGTCTCGGGGGAGGACCCGGAGTCGACGAAGCTGCGCACCACCTGGAACGGATCCGCGCCGGGCGGCGGTTCGGGGGCGGTGGTCCGGGTGGTGTTGCCCTCCACGATCGGCTTCACGGCCATCGGGTCGGAGCGCTCCGGGATCGAGGCGCACGACGCCAGCGGCAGCACGACCAGCACCGCGGCGGCGAGGCGACGGCGGATCATCGCGGTTCCTCCCCTCTTCGGTCGGCCCCGGCGGGGCTCGCGTGCTCCGACAGCCGGGCCGGGCCGGTGTCGCGCGCGGCGAGCTCGCCGTCGCCTTCCGCGGTGGCGTCGAGAGCGCGGGCCAGCAGCGCGTCGGGGGCGGCGATCCGCCGGTCCGCGGGCATCGGCAGCGGGCTGCCGGGCAGCTCCTGCCCGGGGGTGCGGGGCAGGGTGAGCCGGAAGCACGACCCGGAGCCCGGTTCGCCCCACGCGTCGAGCGTGCCGCCGTGCAACCGGGCGTCCTCGGAGCTGATCGACAACCCGAGCCCGGTGCCGCCGGTGCGCCGGTTGCGGGAGGGGTCGGCGCGCCAGAAGCGGGTGAACACCAGCTCCGCCTCCCCGGGTCGCAGCCCGACGCCGAAGTCGCGGACGCTCACGGCGACGGCGTGCTCGTCGGCGCCGAACCGGATCTCCACCGGGCCGCCCTCGGCGTGGTCGACGGCGTTGGCGACGAGGTTGCGCACGATGCGCTCGATCCGGCGGGCGTCGCCGACCAGCTCGAGGTCCAGCACGGGTATCTCGACGCGCAGCGGGACGTCGCCGCTCTCCGCGATGCCGCGCACCGAGTCGACGGCGCGCTGCACGATCGCGGGCAGGTCCAGGGGCTCGGCGGCGAGCTCGGCGACCCCGGCGTCGAGCCGGGAGATCTCCAGCAGGTCGGCCAGCAGGGATTCGAAGCGGTCCAGCTCGTCGACGAGCAGCTCCGTGGAGCGGGCCAGGCCGGGCGGGAACTGCTCGCGGGACGCGTGCAGCACGTCGGCCGCCATCCGCACCGTGGTCAGCGGGGTGCGCAGCTCGTGCGAGACGTCGGAGGTGAACCTGCGCTGCAGCTGGCCGAACTCCTCCAGCTGCTTGATCTGCTGCTTCAGGCTGTCGGCCATCTCGTTGAACGACTCGGCCAGCCGGGCCACGTCGTCCTCGCCGATCACCCGCATCCGCTGGTCCAGGTCGCCGTCCGCGAGCCGGGCGGCGTTCTGCGCGGCCTGCCGCACCGGGCGCACCACCTGCCGGGTGACGAGGTTGGTGATCGCCCCGAGCAGCACCACCAGCACCAGCCCGCCGACGAGCAGGGTGCTCTGCACGACGCTCAGGGTGCGCTTCTCCGAGGTCAGCGGGAACAGCAGGTACGCCTGCAGGGACCGGGTGGCGGAGTCGACGGGGGTCCCGACGATGAGCATGGTGACCGCTTCGCCGTCGCGGGAGACGGTGTAGATCTGCTTGGCCAGCTGCCCCTGCTGGACGAAGCGGCGCAGCTCCAGGGGCACGTCGTCGATCGGGCCGGCGGCGGGCTGGGCCTGCGAGTCCGCGCCCGTGCCCGCGCCGTCGACCAGCACCGGGTCGAAGGCCCCGGCGGCCTGGTTGTGCCCGGCGTTGGGCGTGGTGAGCCGGTTGAGCGCCTGCTCCAGCTGCTGGGCGACGTCGTCGGAGTTCGGGTCGACGGCGGTGAGCTCTCGCTCCAGCACGGGCAGGCTGGAGCGGACCTGGCTGATCGCCGCGTCCTCCTTCGCGCTCATCAGCTGGAAGGTGATCTGGGTCTGCAGCACCATCCCCAGCACGCAGATGACCACCGAGGACAGCGCGAGCGTGCTGACGACCACGCGCAGCTGCATGGAGCGGCGCCAGAGGTGTTCGAAGCGCTGCCAGCGGCTTCGGAGCTCATCGCGGGCGCGCGTCGCCCACCGGCGCAGCGCGCGCCCCCGGTTCGCCCACCCGCTCAACGCGGCGGTCTCCCGCCTCCGGAAGTCACGGCGGGCCCGCCTTGTACCCGACGCCGCGGACGGTCAGCACGACCTCGGGCCGCTCCGGGTCGCGCTCGACCTTGGAGCGGAGCCGCTGCACGTGGACGTTGACCAGCCGGGTGTCGGCGGCGTGGCGGTAGCCCCAGACCTGCTCGAGCAGGACCTCGCGGGTGAACACCTGGCGCGGCTTGCGGGCCAGCGCGACCAGCAGGTCGAACTCCAGCGGGGTGAGCGCGATCGGCACGCCCTCGCGGGTGACCTCGTGGCCGGGGACGTCGATGCTGAGGTCGCCGATGGCGAGCACCTCGGCGGGTTCGGCGTCGGTGCGGCGCAGCCGGGCGCGCAGCCGGGCGACGAGCTCCTTCGGCTTGAAGGGCTTGACGACGTAGTCGTCGGCACCGGATTCGAGGCCGAGCACGACGTCCACGGTGTCGCTCTTGGCGGTGAGCATCACGATCGGGACCACGGACTCGGTGCGGATCGCCTTGCACACGTCGATGCCGTTCATGCCGGGCAGCATGAGGTCGAGCAGCACCAGGTCCGGTTTCAGCTCGCGCAGCGCGGGCATCGCCTTGGTGCCGTCGCTGACCACGGCGGTCTCGAAACCCTCGCCACGCAGGACGATGGTCAGCATTTCGGCCAGGGCCGGGTCGTCGTCCACCACGAGCACGCGCGCCTTCATGCCCCACATGGTTGCACTTCTCACTCCCGGGTCGTGCAGCACCCGCCGATCGTCACCGCAGGTCGTCGCGCCTGCACCGAACGCGGAGCCCGGAGTACCGCCGAACGGGCGAGTCGTGCGCGGAGCGGATCTCGCGCGCGTCCGGCGGCTCAGCCGCTGATCTCGGCGGCGAGGGCGGCGTGGTCGGGCTGTCGGGAGCCGTCCACGACGCGCCAGGGCGACCACCAGTTCGCGGCGGCGAGCTCGGCGTAGACGCGGCCGCAGCGCACCTGCAGCGGAGCGTCGGATTCGAAGCCGTCCCGGCGCCGGGTCTCGGTGCGCTCGCGGTGCTCGGCGCGCTCCGCGGCGACCTCGGCGGGCACCTGCAGCAGCAGTTGCAGGTCGGGCCGGGGCAGGCCGAAGCGCTCGATCTCCAGCTCGCGCACCCAGCGGGCGAACTCGCCGTCGGCGCCCTGGTGCAGCCGGGCCGCGCCGTAGGCGGCGTTGGAGGCGACGTAGCGGTCCAGCAGCACCACGTCGTGCCCGGCGAGCAGCTCCCGCAGCCCGGGCGCGGCGCCGCGCCGGTCGAGCGCGTAGAGCACGGCCATGCCGTACACCGATTCCCCCAGGTCGCCGTGGCCGCCGTGCAGCGCCTCGGCGACGAGCTCGGCGTGCACGTCGGCGGTGTAGCGGGGGAAGGCGGCCTGCGCGACGGTGCCGCCGCGCTCCCGGACGCGGGCGGTGAGCCCCTGGGCGAGCGTGCGCTTGCCCGCGCCGTCCAGTCCTTCGATCACGATCAGCCGCCCCACGTCGGGGACGATACGCAGCCGGGGAGCGGGTACCGCCATTAGGGTTGCGCCCCGCCGAAGCGGCCCGGCGGGGCCGACCTCGCGGGCACACTCGATCTCGCGGCGGCCGGACCGCGCGCCGGGGCAGGCGCGGCGCCCGACCGGGTCGTCGCCCGGCCGCTCGCGGACCGGAGCCCAGCCGGGACCGCTCAGGAAGGACTTCCATGCCTCCCCGCATCCAGGCGCGGACCACGAAGCCGCTGCCGCCGTACCGCGCCGTGCTCGCGGTGGACGCCAAGGACTTCAGCAGCGCCCCGAGCGCGCACCAGGAGGCGCTGAGCGCCGACGTGCCGGAGCTGCTGCGGGCCGCCTCCGAGCAGAGCGGGCACTCGCGGTTGTGGGAGGCGAAGGTGCTCGGCTCGGCCACCGGGGACGGCTACTTCTTCGCGGTCGACGCCGCGGACGCCCCGTTCCTGGTGGACCCGTTCCTCGCCGAGCTCGACGACGTGCTCAGCGAGCACGACGAGGTCGTGCGGGCCAGGGACCGGCGGTTGAAGCTGCGGCTGCGGGTGAGCGTGCACCTCGGGCCGATCCCGGACAGCGGCCTGTCGACGGCGATGAACGAGACGCACCGGCTGCTGGACTCCGAGCCGGTGCGGGAGGCCCTCGCCGGGACGGACCCGGAGGTCACCTACGTCGCGGCGATCCTGTCCGAGCGGGTGTTCACCGACGTGATCGAGGGCGGTTACGTGAAGCTCTGCGCCTCCCAGCTCGCGAAGCGGGCGGTGCGGGTGAAGCGGTTCGCCAGCACCGGCTACCTCTACGTGCCGAACGGCTCGCCGGCCCCGGTCGCCGAGGGCGTGAGCCGGATCGACCCGGAGCGGCTGGCGGAGCGGCAGCGCGCCGAGGAGCCCGCCGAGCGTCCCGCCGTGCACAACGAGTTCTCCGGGACGAGCAGCGGTTCGGTGCTGCAGATCGGTCACGCCCGGGACGTGCGCGGGCTCGGCGGCACGCGCTGAGCTCACCCGTGCGGAGCAGTCATCGCTGCGTTCCGGCACGCCCGGGCGGGCCCGTGACCTGGGACTGCCCGGCAGTACCCACCAATCGGGGACAGGCCGAGGCGAGGGCCGTCACAATCGGGTGTCGGAGGGTTCGCCACGAGTTGATCCGCGGTGGAGAATCACCGGACTGGTGATCATGACCCCAGTGATCACGCCATCATGCGAAGGCCAGGAGGCACAGTGCAGATTCCGGGGCCCGACACCCGCGTGGTCGAGCTGCGGGTGCACGGCATCCTCGGCACCACCGGGGACGCGCTGACCGACTCGGTGGCCTCGGTCGACGTCGCGGGTGATGGCGTCGGACGCATCGTGCGCCCCGCCGACCGGCTGCGCAGGCCGGTGCCCGGTCCGATGCTCACCGCGGGCGACCGGACCGTGCCGCGCATCGTGGAGGGCTACGTCTGGGGCGGCATGACCTCCGGCGGCTGGGCGAAGGCCAGCTGGGCGCTGATGTTCCCGTTCGCGCTGAGCAACGTGGCGCACTGGATGCTGCCGCCGGCCCGGTCCGGGAGCGCGATCAGCGCGCTGCTGTCCCGCGTGCTGCGGGCGCTGCTGCGGGTCGGCGCGCTGCTGCTGACGATGCTGTTCGTGGCGCAGCTGTCCGTGGTGCTGCTGGACCTGCTGGCCGCGCAGTGCCTGCGGCCGGGTTCGCAGTGCCTGAGCTCCGTGCCGGAGTCGCTGCGCGCGGTCCCCCAGGTTCGGGCGCTGCCCGCGGCGCTGCTGCTGGGGCTGGTGGTGCTGCTGATGCACCGGCTCTCCAGCGCGTCCTGGTCCGTGTCGGGTTCGTGGCGGGCGCTGCGGGCCCCGGCGGCGGACGGTTCGCGGCACGGCGCCCGGGCCCCGGTGCTGCCCGGTTCGAAGGTGGTGGCCGATCCGGACACCCCCGCGTTGCGCGCGCTGCACGTGACGGGCGCGCTCGCGGTGATCTCGGTGCTGCCGCTGGGCGGACCGCTCTCGCCGAGCGCGGATCCGCGTTGGCTGCTGGCCGAGCTGCTGCTGGTGCTCTCGCTCGGCGGCACGCTGCTGCTGGACGATCCCAGCGGGATGGGCACCGGCCCGGTGGCCGCGGTGGTGCGCGGGCTGCTGAGCCGCGCGGTGCGGCGGATCGTGATCGCGGTGGCCGGAGTGCTGGTGTTCGCGGTGGCCGCGGTCCCGGGTCCGCTGGACGCTCCGCTGCCCGGCTCAGGTGCCACGGTGGACGCGATCACCGTGGGGCTGCTGCTGACGTGCCTGGGCGTGGCGGCGCTGCTGGTGCCCGCGGCGCTGCTGGCGCGGCCGAGCTGGTCCTCGGTGCCGCGCGACCTGCGTCCCTGGGCGGGCGGCTGGATGGCGGCACCGATGCTGATGGTGGCCGCCATGCTCGGTGCCGGGTTCGGCGCGGGCCTGGCGCTGAGCCTCCGGCAGGTGCTGCGGGAGCCGGGGCTGGTGCTGCCCGCCGCCTACGACGACGTGGCGCTGTTCTGGGGCAGCGCGGCGGTGCTCCTGCTGCTGGGCTCGATCGGCTTCGGTTGCTGGCTGCTGATCAGGCGCTGGTTCCCGGCCGCCCCCGACGACGTCCCGGACCAGGTGGCGCTGCTGCACGCGGGCAGGCAGCAGGACCAGCGCAACGCGGCGGGATCCTGGCGGATCGCCGAGGCGCAGCGCCGCTACTCGCACCACGTGCTGCTGCTGATCGCCGCGGTGCTCACCGCGAGCACCGCGCTGGCGCTGGGGCTGCGGGCCTGGGACTTCCCGCGCACGGAGTGGGCGGACTGGTTGCGGACGCTGGGGGTGCTGGCGCTGGGCGTGCTCGCCGCGGGGCTGCTGCGCATGGTGCAGCTGGCGGCGAAGGAGCGCACCGCGGGCCGCTACCTGGGGATCCTCTGCGACCTCACCTTGTTCTGGCCGCGGGAGGCGCACCCGGTGGTGCCGCCGTGCTACGCGCTGAAGGTGGTGCCGGAGCTGGCGGCCCGCGCGGCCGAGCACCTGGCCGAGCCGGACACCCGGGTGGTGCTGGTCGGGCACAGCCAGGGCAGCCTGCTGGCCGCCGTCGCGACCGCGCGGCTGCTGGAGTCGCTGCCGGAGGCCGACCGGGAGCGCGTCGGCCTGGTCACCGCGGGTTCGCAGTTGCAGTGGGCCTACCCGCGCGCCTTCCCCGGGGTGGTGCCGCACCAGTCGCTGCGGGACCTGGCGGGTTCGCTGAACGGGCGCTGGCGCTCGCTGTGCCGCGGGACCGATCCGCTGGGCGGTGCCGTGACGACCTGGAACCGCCAGGTCTTCGACGGGATGCTGATCGGGGTCGGGCTGCGCCCGGACGGCTCGCAGGGGCCGCTGCCACCCGCGACGCGCGGGCCGACGGGCGCCTTGGTGCTGGGCGGGGATCACTGGCTGCCCGACCCGCAGCGCGGGCCGTTCTCGTTCCGCCGCTGGGTGCCCGGGGTGCTGGGGCACTCGGACTACAGCGGGGACCCGGAGTGGGATCGCGCGGTGGCGATGGCCGCCGGGCTGGAGATCCCGGTCCGGGGTGCCACGCTTCCGCTGCGCACCCCGGCCGCGACGGCGGTCGCGCAGGCCGCCGACCCGCTGGGCGCGCTGGCGGATCCGCGCCGCGCCGCCGATGCCGAACCGGCGAAGGCGGCCGAGCCCGCCGCCCCGGCGCCGCCCCCGGGTGAGGAGGACTCCTCGGTCTCGGACCTGCTGGGCTGGGACCCGGACCAGGCGGAGTCCGAGGAGGCGCCGGAGCTCGTCGACCAGGAGGAGGACGGGGAGCACGCCCCGTCCCGCTCGGTGCTGCCGGAGCTCACCGACCCGCGCGGCCGGGCCGCGCCGTGGGAGCGGGGCAACGCCCTGCGCTCGGCGGACCGCTGAGCCCGGCGTCCCCCGCTCACGGCGTGTCCAGGGCGTGCCGCAGCTGGGCCAGCCATTCCAGGTGTCCTCGGATCGCGGACCGGCCGTCCCGGGTGAGCCGGAACCAGGTGCGGGGCCGTCGCCCCACCGAGCCCTTGCGCACCTCCAGGTAGCCGGCGTCCTCCAGGGCTCGGCTGTGCTTGGAGATCGCGGAGTCGCTCACGCCCAGCATGTCCCTGGCGGTGGCGAAGTCGACCCATTCCGCGCCTTGCAGCAACGCGCACAGCGCCAGCCGGGGCCCGGTCTCGAAGATCGGTTCCCGTCCCTTGTCGGAAACCTGCCCGGGCTCGCTCACGGCTGGGCCCTGCCCGCCTCGATGTCCCGGACCATCGCCGATCGGGTCTTGATCTGGGCGACGAACACCACGACGACCACCACGGCCAGCACCGCGAACGCGTAGGGGTGCTGGTCCTGGCGGACCAGTGCCCAGATGCCGGCGAACCCGGCCAGGGTGACGCCGTGGCCGGCGAGCCAGATCGGCCGGGCGCTCGGGTAGGCGCTGATCCGCTTGGGGAGGTAGACCCCGGACCGGCGGCGCCGGTACCAGGAGTAGAGCGCCGATCCGATGCCCAGCGCCGCGATCACCCAGGACAGGTAGGGGGTCGTGGGGGCGGTGAACCAGCTCAGCCAGATCGGGACGCCGGCGAACACGACGAGGGCCGCTCCGTAGAGCACCCAGTAGGCGGCGGGGAAGCGCGCGTGGTCGGCGATGCGGCGGCGCGCGTCGGCGACCTGGTCGAGTTCCGGGGTGTTGGACATGGGGGTGATCTCCGATCTCCGCTTACTTTCGATATGGAAAGTGTACGCACATCGGGAAGTAGATGCCAAGTGCCCGCGCCGGACCGCGCGCAGCGAAGCGGACCCGCTCCCCCGGGACGGGAGAACGGGTCCGCTGCTTCAGGAGAACGTCCGGCTCCGGGCGGGAACCGAACCGGTTGGCGCCCGCTCAACGCCGCGAGGCGCTGAGCTCCGGCGACCGGCACCGGCGGCCCGGCCCGCTGCGGGCCGGGCCGGGACCACCGATCAGACCGAGCCGCCCGCGGAGATGTCGCCGCGCTGCTGGGCGCCGAGGCGGGAGTGCTTGCGGCTGTAGAGGAAGTACACCACCACGCCCGCGACCATCCACACCAGGAACCGCACCCAGGTCAGCGCGGTCAGGTTCAGCATCAGCCACAGGCAGGCGATGATCGCCAGGATCGGGATCGCGGGCACCAGCGGCGCCTTGAACCCGCGCGGCAGGTCGGGGCGGGTGCGACGCAGCACGATGACGCCGGCGGAGACGAGGATGAACGCGAACAGCGTGCCCACGTTGACCATCTCTTCGAGCTTCTCCGCCGGGAACAGCGCCGCGGCGAGCGCCACGACCCCGCCGACGATCAGCGTCGCGCGGACCGGGGTGCCCTCCGCGCCCGTCTTCGCCAGCCCGCGCGGCAGCAGGCCGTCGCGGGACATCGCGAACAGGATCCGGACCTGGCCGAGGAACATGACCATGACCACCGTGGTGAGACCGGCCAGCGCGCCGACCGTGACCACCCCGGCGGCCCAGGTGATGCCGTTGATCTCGAACGCGGTGGCCAGCGTGGCCTTCTCGCCGTTCACGGTGGCCAGCTCGGTGTAGTTGACCATGCCGGTCACCACGACGGCGACGGCGACGTAGAGCACGGTGACGATGGCCAGCGAGCCGAAGATGCCGCGCGGCGCGTCGCGCTGCGGGTTGCGGGTCTCCTCGGCGGTGGTGGCCACCACGTCGAAACCGATGAACGCGAAGAAGACCAGCGAGGCGCCGGCCAGCAGGCCGAACACGCCGTAGCTGCTCGTCTCGCCGCCCAGCAGCAGCGACAGCAGCGACTGGTCGAGCTTCGAGGCACCCTCGACGCTCTCCTGCGCCGGCGGGATGAACGGCGTGTAGTTGGCGGGCTTGATGTACGCGAGGCCGACCACGACGACCAGCAGCACGACGAACACCTTGATGGCGCTGATCACGAGGCTGACCCGCGCGGAGAGCTTGGTGCCGATCGCGAGGACGGTGGTGAGCCCGGCGATGAGCAGCAACGCGCCCCAGTCGAACTGCAACGGCCCCAGTTCGAGCTTGGTCGGCACCCCGTTGATCCCGACCAGCTGGAGGACCTGCTGCAGGTAGCTCGACCAGCCCTTGCTGACCGCCGCCGCGGCGACGGCGAACTCCAGGATCAGGTCCCAGCCGATGATCCACGCGATGAACTCGCCGAAGGTGGCGTACGAGTAGGTGTAGGCGCTGCCCGCGACCGGAACGGTCGAGGCGAACTCCGCGTAGCAGACCGCGGCGAGCCCGCAGGCGATCGCGGCCATGACGAAGGACAGCGACACCGACGGCCCGGTCACGTCACCCGCGGTGGACGCGGCGAGCGTGAAGATGCCCGCACCGATGACCACCGAAACACCGAAGACCATCAGGTCCCAGGCACCGAGGTTCTTGCGGAGCTTCGTGTCCGGCTCGTCGGTATCTTTGATCGATTGCTCGACCGACTTGGTTCGCCACAGCCCGGTCCCTGGCACTGTCGCCCTCCTCTTCCAACCCGAATGGTGGAACGCACCCTAGCGGGGGAGTGTCGCACCGCATTCGCCCGAAAACAGTGTGGCGGGAGGAATTCGTTAATGCTCTGTGACCGGCCCGGCCAGCCGGAGGACGTCTTGATCCGCCGAATGCGCCGAAGTGATCACTGTCCGCACACAGCGGACCCGTCCACGCAGGTAAACGAGCCGCGACCCGAACAATTTCCCGGTTATCCGGAGATCATCGGGAAAGCCCGCGCGAGTGCGGAAAGATCTGCGGGGAATCAGTCGCGAACCGCGTCGATCTCCGCGTTCGCCGGTTCCGAATCGGACCGGTCCAGATCGGGTTCGAGGTAGATCAGCCGGGCCGCGGGAACCGCCGCGCGGACCCGCGCCTCGGCGGCGTCGATCTCCCCCGCGACCTCAGCCACGGACAGCGACGGGGCCAGGCCGATCTTCGCGGCGATCAGCAGCTCGTCCGGGCCGAGGTACTGGGTGCGGATGTGGATCACCTTGAGCACCTGGTCACCGCGCAGCTCACCGACGATCTCGTCCAGCACCGAGCGGGTCGCCCCCTCGCCGATGAGCAGGCTCTTGGTCTCGACGATGAGCACGATCGCGATCACGCCCAGCAGCAGGCCGATGCCGACGGTGCCGATGCCGTCGTAGACCGGGTTCCCGGTGAGCACGGCCAGCCCCACCCCGCTGAGCGCGAGCACCAGGCCCAGCAGCGCGCCCGCGTCCTCCAGCAGCACCACCGGCAGCTCCGGGGTCTTGGCCTGGCGGATGAACTGCCACCAGCCCAGCTCACCCTTGATCAGGCGGGACTCCTTGATAGCGGTGGTGAAGCTGTAGGACTCCAGCGCGACGGCCAGCACCAGGATCACCACCGCCACCAGCGGCGAGGTCAGCGGCTCCGGGTGCTGGATCTTGTGGATGCCCTCGTAGAGCGCGAACACCGAGCCGAGGCTGAACAGCAGCAGCGCCACGACGAACGAGTAGAAGTAGCGGTCCCGCCCGTAGCCGAAGGGGTGCTCCGCCGTCGGACGGCGCACCGAGGTGCGCTTGCCGAGCAGCAGCAGGCCCTGGTTGGAGGTGTCGGCCACCGAGTGCACCGACTCGGCCAGCATCGACGAGGACCCGGTGAGCAGGAACCCGCCGAACTTGGCCACCGCGATGCCCGCGTTCGCGGCCAGCGCCGCCAGGATCGCCTTGGTTCCGCCGCCTGCTGACACGTCCCGCTCCCGGAGCTCGATGGTCAAGTCCCCGGGAATGTACCGGCACGAACCGCCCGCGCAGGACGCTGTCGGGCACACCGCTCAGCGGTGAGCGCCCGCCGCGGCGCGGAACAGCTGGGCGGTGCCGTCCGGGCACACCGGGCGGGCCAGCACCGCCGGGTCCGAGGCCGCCAGCCACACCGACTGGCCCTTGCCCAGCTCCAGCTCCGCCCCGTCGGCGGTGGACAGCAGCAGCGCGCCCCGGGTGCACAGCAGGATCTGCGGACCCGGCGAGTCCAGCCGGACCGCCGTCGCGTTCGCGGGGGACCAGTCGACCCGGGACAGCCGGAACTCCTCCGCCGGGGTCTGGTAGACGGTGAGGTTGCCGTCCAACGACTCCCCCTTGTGCACCCGCATGTCCCCGCTGGTGAAGTCGAGCACCCGCAGCAGCTCCGGCACGTCCACGTGCTTCGGGGTGAGCCCGCAGCGCAGGATGTTGTCCGAGTTCGCGAGGATCTCGACCCCGGTGCCCTGGAGGTAGGCGTGCAGGTTGCCGGCGGGCAGGTAGATCGCCTCGCCGGGCTGCAGCACCAGCCGGTTCAGCAGCAGGCTGGCCAGCACCCCGGCGTCGTTCGGGTAGGCCTCCCCCAGCTCCAGCACGGTGCGGCACTCCAGGGCGAACTCGCCGTGCTCCCGCACGTGGCGGACGCAGGCGTCCAGCAGTTCCGGCAGCACCTCGCGCAGGTAGTGCTCGGGCAGCGTGATCCACGTGGTAAACAGCGCCCGCAGCCCGTCGGGATCGGGCTGGGCGGCGAGCAGGCCCGTGTGCGCGCGCAGGCTCGGCACGTCCAGCTCGCCGAGCAGGCGCACGGTGCGCTGGGCCTCGCGGAAGCCGGCGAGCGCGTGGAACTCGGTGAGCGCGCAGATCAGCTCGGGCTTGGCGGTCGGGTCCGGGTAGTTCCGGTTCGGCGCGTTGCGCGGGATGCCCGCGCGCTCCTCCCGCTCGAAGCCCTCCGCGGCCTGCTCCGGCGAGGGGTGGGCTTGCAGGCTCAGCGGCTCGTTCGCGGCGAGGACCTTGAGCAGGAACGGCAGCCGGGTCCCCCAGCGCTCGGTGCACTCCGGGCCGAGGTGGTGCGCCGGGTCCGCGTCGAGCAGGGACAGCAGCGACTCCTCGGACCCGTCCGAGCGCACCAGCCTCGACGGATCCCCCGGGTGCGCCCCCATCCAGAGCTCGGCCTCGGGATGCGGAGTGGGGACCGGTCGGCCGAGCAGGTCCGCGATAGCGGTACGCGAGCCCCAGGCGTAGGGGCGCACCGCGTTCCGCAGCAACTCCACAGTCCTTCTCGCTCTCTTCACCGCCGGCCGCGCGTCCCGCGCGCACCCCGGCGCCCGCTTCCGACCGGCTTCCCGGCGACCGCCCGACCAAGGACAGCGCCGCTCCGCCACCAGTGCATCAGGGGTCACCCCGGAAATCGTCCAGGGTTCCCCGCCCGGTCAGTGCACCGCGAGCGCCTGCCTGCCCGGTCCCCCGAGCGTGCCTGCCGCGAGGCCCAGGTAGACCGCGGCGAGATCGAACCGCAATGCGAGCAGCGCCACCCGAGGCGCCGCCTCCGCCCGCACCGACTCACCGGGCGCGACCAGGTCCGCGCTGGGCAGCGCTCCCGTGGCGGCCCGCTCGTCGGTCTCCGCCCGCGCGTCGTGCTGGGTGCTGATGAGGAAGACGCGCGACGCCGCGCCCCGGTCCTCGTCGGGGTCGGCGAACAGGTCCGAGCCGGACTCGGCCACCGCGCGGTACAGGGCGTGCCTGGTCGCCGCCTGGGGCAGGCTCGTCACGTCGCAGGCGAGCGCCGCGTGCACGCCGAGCGCGTAGCTCCCGTGGCCCGCGACGGCGGTGGTGAGCCCGTCGACGCCCCACAGCAGCGGGGCGTGGTCGGCGAGCCGCAGCGCCAGCGACTTCGCCGGGTTCATCAGCGGCTCCTGGCCGGGGTGCGCGCGCTCGGCCTCCCGGTCCAGCTCGTCGGCGAGCTGGTCGGTGTCGCAGCGCACGAGCCCGAGCGCGACGAGCACGCACACGCCGACGGTGAACACGTGCGCGAAGGTGAGCTCCTCCGGCACCGGCAACCGGGGCGGCAGCACCTTCGCCCGGCCCGCGCCGGACGCGGCGACGGGCCCGTCCGCGGGGGCGGCGAGGACCACCGAGGCGCCGCGCCGGGTCGCGGTGGCCACGCCCTCCGCGAGCACCGGGTCACCGGGGTCGGGGGTGTGCGCGAACAGCACGTCGAGCGGCCCGATCCAGGCGGGCACGGCCTCGGCCACCACCACCGGCACCGGACAGGCCGGTCCGGTCAGGGCGGCGAGCACCGCGCACACCGAGCGGCCGAGGCCGGGGCGGGCCACCAGCACCAGCGAGCGGGGCCTGCCGTCGGCGAGGTCGTCGAAGTTCGCCTCGTGCGCGCTCTCGGCGGCCGCGCGGACCTGCGCGCCCGCGAGCGCGGCGGCGCGCAGCAGCCCGCGCGAGTCGGCCTCAACGATCCGCTCGGGGTCGTCGAAGAGGGTGTCGTCGAGCACCGGAGGTCACCTCTCCCCGGTCGCGCCGGGTTCCTCGGGGCCGTCGACGGCCTCGTCCAGCAGCAGCACCGGGATGCCGTCCCGGACGGGGTAGCCGCGGCCGCACTCGGTGCACCTCAGGTGCTCCTCTCGCCCTGCTCCGGCGGCCTCGACGCGCAAGGCGCCGTGGTCCGGCGCCGGGCAGGCGAGGATCTCCAGCAACGTCGATTCCAGGGCCACGGCCACGTTCCCTCCTGAGTCCACACCCGGTCCACGCCCAGCGGGCGGCGGCACGCCGTCAGCCCCGCACCACCGCGAGCACCTCGTCGCGCAGCGCGGCGACCGCGGCGGCGTCGGGCGCCTCCACGTTCAGCCGCAGCAGCGGTTCGGTGTTCGACGGTCGGATGTTGAACCAGGAACCGTCCGCCAGCTCCACGGTAAGCCCGTCGAGCTCGTCGATTCGAGCGCCGGAGCGCTCCCGGTAGGTGTCGGCGACGGCGCGCATCCGCACGGCCTGGTCGTCCACCGTCGAGTTGATCTCGCCGGAGGCCGCGTAGCGGGAGTAGTCCGCCATCAGCGTCGACAGCGGGCCCTGCTGGCCGCCCAGCGCGGCCAGCACGTGCAGCGCGGCCAACATGCCGGAGTCGGCCTTCCAGAACTCGCGGAAGTAGTAGTGCGCCGAGTGCTCGCCGCCGAAGATCGCGCCGGTCTCGGCCATGGTCTGCTTGATGAACGAGTGCCCCACCCGGGTGCGCACCGGCTTGCCACCGTGCTCGGAGACGATCTCGGGCACCGCGTGCGAGGTGATCAGGTTGTGGATCACGGTCGAGCCCGGTTCCTTCGCGAGCTCGCGCACCGCGACGAGGGCGGTGATCGCGCTCGGGGCCACCGGGTCGGCGTTCTCGTCGACGACGAAGCAGCGGTCCGCGTCGCCGTCGAAGGCGAGCCCGGCGTCCGCGCCGACCTCGCGCACCTTGGCCTGCAGGTCGACCAGGTTCGCCGGGTCCAGCGGGTTCGCCTCGTGGTTCGGGAAGGTGCCGTCGAGTTCGAAGTACATCGGGACCAGCTCCACCGGCAGGCCCTCGAACACGCTGGGCACGGTGTGCCCGGCCATCCCGTTGCCGGCGTCCACGACGATCTTGAGCGGACGGATCTCGCGCAGGTCGACGAGCTCGCGCAGGAAGCGCGCGTAGTCGGCGGCCATGTCGCGCTCGGAGACCGAGCCCTTGGCGCCCAGGAACTCCGGCACCCCGTGCGCGACGAGCTCCTGGATCTCGGACAGCCCGCTGTCCTGACCGACCGGCGCCGCGCCCGCCCGGCACAGCTTGATGCCGTTGTAGCGGGCCGGGTTGTGGCTGGCGGTGAACATGGCGCCCGGCAGCTCCAGGGTGCCGGAGGCGAAGTACAGCATGTCGGTGCTCGCGAGGCCGATGGAGATCACGTCCACGCCCTGCCCGGTCACGCCCTCGGCGAAGGCGGCCGCCAGGCGCGGCGAGGAGTCGCGCATGTCGTGCCCGATGACGACGGCCGGGCCGCCCACGAGCCTGGTGAACGCCGCGCCGAGCTCGCGCACGACGTCGGTGTCGAGCTGCTCGTCCACCACACCTCGGATGTCGTACGCCTTGACGATCTCCGACAGGTCCCGCACGCTGCACATCCCTACGTAGTCCGGCCAACCTCGCTGCGTCCCGAGCGTACCGGCGAACCGTGATCTTGCGGAGCACTCCCGACCGCCATCGAGCGGCACGTCACGTTCGGCGGCTCACTCGTCCCGGGGGTCGGGCAGGGCGCGCAGGTGCCCGCGCCTGCCGCCGCCGACGGAGAAGTCCGGCGGATCCACCGGCAGGTCCGAGCGGCCGGCCTCGCGCACCGCTTCGGCGAGCGCCGTCAGATCGTCGACCGAGGCCTCCGGGAGCGCGAACTCGCCCTCGTAGCGGACGACCTCCCAGCCCTTCGGCACCGTCAGCCGCAGCGCGTGCTCTTCGCACAGGTCATAGCTGTGCGGTTCGGGGTAGGTGGCGAGGGGACCGACGACCGCGGTCGAGTCCGCGTAGGCATACGTGAGCGTCGCAACGGCCGGGTTGGTACACCCGGTCCGCGAGCACCGCCTCACGCTCCGCACGAGTGGCACGATAGCGCCCCCCGTCCAGCGCGCGCCGGAGGCACGCGGAAACGACCTCCCGACCCCCGCCGCGTCGCGGTGGGCGCAACGCGCTCACCGGCGGATTCGCGCCGCGGGACGGCTTTGTTCGCGCTGCGCGGAACGACTCGGCGCCCCCGGCTGCTCACATCGGGTGGCGACAGGCGACCCGAACGGGCATCCCCGCGGGGGTTGCGAGGGCGTACCCTCAGCCCGTGGTGACCGCACGTGGATATCGTCGCCGGACCCTCGCCCGCCGGGATCGCCGCGGGCGCGGTCTGCGCGGCCCGCTCTACCCGGCCTCGGTCCCGGTGGCGCGCAGCCGCTCGCAGTGGTTCGACGCGACCGTCCTGGAGGCCCTGGAACCGATCGAGCAGCGCTGGCACGCCGAGCTGACCGAGCTCGACGTCGCCGTGGACGAGGTTCCCGAGGTGCAGGTGACGGCTCCCGAGAAGGTCGTGTGGGACGACGACGTCGTGGTGGACGCGAACGTGCCGCTCGCGCGGCTGGTGCCCGCCGGGGTCGACCGCCGCGGCCTGCCCACCCGCGCCCGGATCGTGCTGTACCGGCGGCCGCTGGAGGCCCGCGCCCGCGACGGGCAGGACATGGCGGACCTGCTGCACGACGTGCTCATCGAGCAGGTCGCCACCTACCTGGGGCTGGACCCGGACGTCATCGAGGGCCAGTGATCCGGCGAGGGCCGGTGCTCCGGTGCGCACGGCCGCTCAGTCCCCCGCTCGGCGGGACGGCAGCGCCCCGATCGCGGTGAACAGGATCGCGGCGGCCTGCAGGACCAGCAGCGCCGGGCGCGAGGCATCGCCGTAACCGATGCGGACCTCGCTGGCCGAGGCGGGCACGGGCACCGCGACCTGGTGGCCCCACGCCTCGGCCAGCGGCGCCTCCCGGCCGTCGATCTCCGCGTGCCAACCCGGTTCGTGCTCGGCGGCCAGCAGCAGCACCCGGCCCTCCCCGCCCTCGGAGACCCGGACCGCGACCTCCGGCAGCTCGGCGGGCACGCGCAGCGGCCTCGCCCGCGGCGAGGGGTTCCCGGCGAGCCGGGCCTGCCGCGCGAGGTCCGGGCCGAGCAGCTGCACCGGTCCGGACGGCAGCAGCACCCGCAGCACCGGGGAGCCGTCGGCGAGGGTGCCGTGATCGGCGAGCAGCTCGCCCGCCGCCGAGCGCAACCGCCGCGCGGCGGCCGGGTCCGGGACCGCCACGTGACCGGTGCCGCGCGCGGCGGCCGTGGTCAGCGCGGCGCGGACCCGCGCCGGTTCCTCGGAGAGCAGGTCCGATTCCGCGTCCCGCGACCAGCGCAGGGCATCGGGCACCGGGGCCAGGTCGTCGTCGCCGTAGTGCGGGGCGGCGCCCTCGACCAGCCGAGGCCGTGCACCGCCGAGCACCAGCAGCCCACCCGGCCCGGCCAGCTCCGCCGCCAGCGCCGCCGTCCCGCCCGGCGGTTCGGCCCGCAGCGGGCCGCGGGCGGCGAGCACCGCGCTCACCCCCGTGACCAGCACACCGCCGGCCAGCACCGCCCCGAGCACCCGGCGCGGCACCCGGTCCGGGAGCGGACCCGCCGCCAGCACCACCCAGAGCAGGCCGGCCGCGGCCACCACCAGCGCGGCACCGGGGGCCCCGGGGCTCGCCGGCCCGCCGCTGAGCGGTTCGGCGACGATCCGATCCACGGCGGCCGCGGTCGCCAGCCCGGCGAGCGCGGTGATCGCGCCGGGCAGCATCGCGCGACTCGGCGCCAGGACGGCCGCGCCCAGGGCGGCCAGCACCAGGAGACCCCCCGCCCAGGTCGCGGGCGCGC
Source organism: Saccharopolyspora antibiotica (assembly GCF_047200635.1). NCBI lineage: Bacteria > Bacillati > Actinomycetota > Actinomycetes > Pseudonocardiales > Pseudonocardiaceae > Saccharopolyspora > Saccharopolyspora antibiotica. The sequence continues at coordinate 24,979 of NZ_JBJZOI010000020.1, forward strand.
CGTCCGCGCTCAGCAGCGCGAGCCAGCCGTCGGCCGGGGTCTCGGTGATCCGCCCGCCGGGGCCGTGCAGCAGGAGCTCGGCGTGCCGCAGCAGCACCACCGGCCAGGGCAGCAGGCAGGCGATCGGCAGCAGCACCAGCGCGGACAACCCGGCCACCCGGCGCGGGGCGCGACGCGCCTCCCCCGGCACCGCGACGAAGCCGACGAGCGCCAGCACCACCAGCAGCACCAGCGCCAGGGGGCTGAAGGCCCCGAGCACCGCGAGCCCGAGCGCGGTCGAGCACGCCGTGCCCAGCCAGTGCCGCGAACCGGACACGGCGGCCAGCCGGGACAGCCCGATCACCGAGGCGATGCCCGCCAGCAGCGGCGGCACGAGCACGTGCGCCACGACGACGTCGAGCCTGCCCTGGCCCGCCGCGTGGAACGCGAGCGGCAGCAGCGCGTAGGCCCCGGCGGCCAGCGCCCGCTGCCCGCCGCGCATCGGCAGCCCCCGGGTGGCGGCGTAGGCGGTGAGCCCGGCCAGCGGCGCCCCGAACAGCAGCAGCGCCGCCACGGCGGCGGGCGGCCCGCCCAGCGGTGCGAGCGCGGTGCCCAGCAGCGCCAGCACCAGCAGCGAGGCCGTGGCCGGCGAGCCGGTACCGCCGTGCACGGGGTGCCAGGAGGCCAGGTAGTCCCGCCAGGTCGCGGCCAGGTCCGCGGGGGCGAGCAGCCTGCCGCCCTGCAGCGCGGCGCCGAAGCGGTCGTGCTCGGCCAGCGCCCCGTGGGCGAGCAGGGACAGGACGACGAGCGCGGCGGTGAGCAGCACCGGCGGGGTGAGCAGCAGCTCGCGCAGCACCCGGCGACGGTCCACCCGCACCAGCAGCAGCGTGCGGTCGGGCTCGGGCTCGGGGCGGGCGCCCCGGGGCACCGGCGAGGGGCGCGGGGGTTCCTCCCCGGGACCGGGTTCGACGGACGCGGACTCGACGGGCACCACCACCTGACCGGTGGGTCTGCGCAGCCCGCCGACTCCCCGGGAGCGCCGCCCGGGCTTCGCCAGCGCTCCGGCGGGGAGCGCGGCGGGGCCCACCGAGCGCGGCGGGATGGCCTCGTCGACCGGGGTGATCCGGCCGGTGCCGAACGCCTCGGGGGCGCGGCCGAGCACGACCTCGCGCCGCACCCGCTCCCGGACCAGCCCGGCGAACGCGGCGCGCGCCCCGTTGCGCAGCCTGGTGAGCCTGCTGGTCAGCAGGCCGCGGACCCCGGCGGGCCGGGGGGTGATCGCGCGCCGCCGCGCCCGCGCGGCCCGGATCCCGAGCCGTCCGGTGAGCAGCTCGGTGAGCGCTGCCCACTCGGCCACCGCGTCCCGGTGGCGCCACAGCAGCGCGCACCCGGCGGCCCGCAGCAGCGAGAGCACCAGCAACCGGGCGACGGCGGGCGGCACGGACCAAGCGGGGGCGTTGACCAGGAAGGTGCGGACCCCGCCGACCCGGTCGGCGGCTCGCCGGGAGCGCCCCGCCGCGTCCGGAGCCCGCTCATCGCGGCGCAGGGCCCCGGCGTGGCGCATCCGGGCGCTCGGCGCGCAGAGCACGAGGTGCCCGTCGGCGTTGGCGCGCCAGCCGAAGTCGACGTCCTCGAAGCCCAGCGGCAGCGCCGGGTCGAAGCCGTCGAGGCGCTCGTAGACGTCGCGCCGCACCAGTGCGCCCGCGGTGGACACCGCGAGGACCTCGGAGACGACCCGCGCCTCGGTCGGCCCGGCGACGGGCTCCCCCGGCGCGGGCTCCGCGCCGGCGTCCTCGCCGGACGGCGCGGGGCCCCAGTCCAGCTCCGGGTCCGCCTCGGCCGAGCCGAGCCCGGTCTGCCGCCGTCCCGAGGCGTCGGTCGACAACCCGGCGTCCACCACCAGCCGCGGATCGTCCCAGTCCAGGCCGAGCGGACCCAGCACCGCGGCGGTCGAGTCCAGCTCCGCCACGTCGAGGAGCTGGCGCAGGCAGTCCGGTGCGGGCGCGGCGTCGTCGTGCAGCAGCCACAGCCAGCGGCCCGGGTCGCCCCAGCGCTCCGCGGCGTGCTCGGCGGCCGCCGCCACCGCGGCGCCGAAACCGGCGTCCGCCGGCAGGTCGAGCACCCCGTCCAGCAGGTCGGGGGCCGCGGCCAGCAGCTCGGCCGTGCCGTCGGCGGAACCGGTGTCCACCGCCAGCAGGTGCCGCGGCCGGACGGCGAGCCCGCGCAGCGCGGCCAGCACCTCCGGCAGCCACCGCTCGCCGTCGTGGCACACCAGCACGCCCAGCACCGGTGCGGTGTTCAGCCGCGGCGCGGTCCCGGCCACTGAGTCCTCCCCCCGCCCTACTCCGATCAACGCTCGACCGTAGTGGACGGGGACGCGCTCCTGTCGAGCTCGTCGCGCGGAGCGGGCCGGGACGGGCCCCGACGCGCAGGAGCCGCGCGACCTGCGGACGCGCGGCTCCTGTTCGAATCGATCAAGTCGGCGGGGCCGGACCCGGCGCCGCACCGTCCGCGGTGGACGGGGGCCGCGGGTCCGGTGTCACACGGCGCTGCGCTTGAGGCGGCGGCGCTCCCGTTCGGACAGCCCTCCCCAGATCCCGAAGCGCTCGTCGTGCTCCAGCGCGTACTCCAGGCATTCGTGGCGCACCTCGCAGCCGGCGCAGATGCGCTTGGCCTCGCGGGTGGAGCCGCCCTTCTCCGGGAAGAAGGCCTCCGGATCGGTTTGCGCGCACAATGCGCGCTCCTGCCACTCCTGTTCCGGCTCGCCCAGTTCGAAGAGCTGGGCGAGCACGTCGGCATCCGTGGTCTCGGATTCCTGCTGCGGATCCCCCCAATGCAGCAGGCTCACCTGCTGCAAGGGATGACTCTGCTCCATCAAGCGGCCCTGTTCCATCAGGTGGGCTTGACCTGTCTCCCACATTGGTCCTCCCCCGATCGCTCCCGTTGCCCGCGGTCCTCCCCAGGACCGTTCGGGATGCACTCCCGGACGCGGGGCGCACGTCCCCGCGTCGCCGCCCGGGCTGGGCACCGGCCCTCTCACCGCGCCGCCCGTTCGACCGTGGCCATCACCGGAGCTCCCTTTCCCCGGTCACCGCGCCGAATCCGCCGGAATCCACGTGGTGGAAATCCAGACGGGACGATTCGTCGCGATTTCACCGCTGGGGCCGGTCACCGACGGCGAACCACCGGCGAAGCCGCCCTCGACCAATCATTTCAGCGGAGAATGACACCGCTGTGATTACACCGGTGTAGCTCCACTCGGTCAAGCGGAGCCAACCCGTCGAGGGACCCGCGGGCAGCCGCCGCATGACGCAACTCCAGCGGACTTTTGTCGTGGCCCATTACTCCAGGTGGCGGCACTTCGCAGGCCGGATCGCGCGTTTTCACCCGGTGGCCCGTGAGGTCCGGCCGACACCGGGGACACTGGTGGGGTGAGAACCCGCGTGAGTCCCCTGTTCCTGGCACTGCTCGGCGCGACCGTCGCAGGTGGCGCGCTGGCCACCGTGGACAACTCGGTCGCCATGACCACCGGCATCGTGCTGATCGTGCTGGGCGGCTGGGCCACGTCCCTGTGCTTGCACGAGTTCGGGCACGCGATCACGGCCTACCGGGGCGGGGACCGCGCGGTGCGGGCGAAGGGCTACCTGACGCTGGACCCGCGCCGCTACACCGACCCGGTGCTGAGCATCGTGCTGCCGCTGCTGTTCGTGATCGCCGGTGGCATCCCGCTGCCCGGCGGCGCGGTGTGGATCAACCACCACGCGCTGCGCTCCCGGCGCACCGAATCGGCGGTCTCGCTGGCCGGCCCGCTGACCAACCTGCTGCTCGGGATGCTGATCACGTTGGCGGTGCAGCTGGTGCCGATGCCGCAGGGGCTCTCCAGCGGCCTGTCCTACCTGGCGTTCCTGCAGGTGATCGCGTTCGTGCTGAACATCCTGCCGATCCCCGGCCTGGACGGGTACGGGGCGATCGAGCCGTGGCTGTCCCATCGCGCGCGCGAGCTCGGCGAGAAGGCGCGGATGTGGGCGCCGCTGGCGCTGTTCGTGCTGCTGTTCGCCGTGCCGTTCGTCGGCCGGGCCTTCTTCTCGCTGGCCTACCTCGTCTTCGCGGCCGTCGGCGGGGACGCCGCGCTGGCCTACCTGGGACAGGAGGCGTTCCGGTTCTGGGAGTTCTGATCGCGCGCGCGGGGTGACGCGGGGGACACCGGTCCGGCCCCGGGCGCGGTCCGCCCCGTGCGAGGATCGCGGGGTGAAGGTCGTAGCACTGGTCGGCGGAGTCGGCGGGGCGCGGTTCCTGCTGGGAGTCAAGGCGGCGCTGGGCATCCCCGCGCTCGGCGAGGGCGAGTCCCCGCACGAGGTGACCGCCGTGGTCAACATCGGCGACGACGTGTGGATGCACGGGCTCCGGGTCTGCCCCGACCTGGACACCTGCATGTACACGCTCGGCGACGGCATCGACACCGCGAAGGGCTGGGGTCGGGTCGACGAGACGTGGTCGGTGAAGGAGGAACTGGCCGCCTACGGCGCCGAACCGAGCTGGTTCGGGCTCGGCGACCGGGACATCGCGACGCACCTGGTGCGCTCCCGGATGCTGCGCGCGGGTTACCCGCTCTCGGCGGTGACCGAGGCGCTGTGCGACCGCTGGCGCCCCGGGGTCCGGCTGCTGCCGGTCAGCGACGACCGGGTGGAGACCCACGTCGCGATCGCGGACCCGGCCACGGGTGAGCCGACGGCGGTGCACTTCCAGGAGTGGTGGGTGCGCCACCGCGCGGAACCGGCGGCGACGGCGATCGTGCCGGTGGGCGCCGAGGACGCCGCGCTCGCGCCGGGCGTCGCCGAGGCCGTCGCCGAGGCGGACGTGGTGCTCGTGGCCCCGTCGAACCCGGTGGTGAGCGTGGGCACGCTGCTGGCGGTGCCCGGCTTCCGGGAGGCGCTGCGCTCGACGCGCGCTCCGGTGGTGGGGCTGTCCCCGATCATCGGCGGCCGCCCGCTGCGCGGGATGGCCGACGCCTGCCTGACCGCGATCGGCGTGGAGACCTCCGCCGAGGCCGTGGGCAGGCTCTACGGATCCCGCGCCGACTCCGCGGACGGGGTGCTCGACGCCTGGCTGGTGCACACCGGCGACACCGCGGAGGTGCCGGGCGTGGCGGTGCGCGACGTGCCGCTGCTGATGTCCGACGTGGACGCGACGGCCGAGATGGCCCGGGCCGCCTTCGACGCGGCCGGGCTCCGGGCTCCGGAGGGGTCATGAGGGATCACTCGGCGACCGAGGGGTTGCGGCTGTTCGCGGTGACCGGGCTGCCGGAGTTCGGTCCGGGCGACGACGTGGCGGCCTCGGTCGCGGCGGCGGCGCCGTGGCTGTCCGACGGCGACGTCGTGGTGGTCACCAGCAAGGTGATCTCCAAGGTCGAGGATCGCCTGGTCCGCACGTCGCGGGATCCGGAGACCCGGGAGCGGCACCGCCGCGAGCTGGTGCTCGCCGAGGCCGCCGAGGTGCTGGCCCGGTTCCGGAACACGCTGATCACCCGCAACCGGCTGGGGATCGTGCAGGCCGCCTCCGGGGTGGACGCCTCGAACGTGGCGCTGGACCGGATCGCGCTGCTGCCGGAGGACCCGGACGCCTCGGCCCGCCGGTTGCGGGCCGGGCTGGCCGAGCGGCTGGGCGTCGAGGTCGGCGTCGTGATCACCGACACGATGGGCCGGAGCTGGCGCCACGGGCAGACCGACGCCGCGATCGGCGCGGCGGGCCTGCGGGTGCTGCACCGCTACGCGGGCAGCGTGGACGCGCAGGGCAACGAGCTCGCGGTCACCGAGGTCGCCGTCGCCGACGAGATCGCCGCCGCCGCGGACCTGGTCAAGGGCAAGCTCGGCGGCGTGCCGGTGGCGGTGGTGCGCGGGTTGCGCACAGAGGACGACGGGTCGAGCGCGCGGGACCTGGCCCGGCCGGTGGAGCAGGACCTGTTCCGGCTCGGCACGAACGAGGCGATCGCGCGGGGGCGGCGGGAAGCGGTGCTGCTGCGCCGCTCGGTGCGCTCGTTCAGCGCGGAGCCGGTGGACGTGGCCGCGGTGCGGCGCGCGGTGGGCGCGGCGCTGACGGCACCAGCTCCGCACCACACCGCCCCGGTGCGGTTCGTCCTGCTCCGCGACCGCCCGCTGCGCACCAAGCTGCTGGACGCGATGCGCACCGCCTGGCTGGCGGACCTGCGCGGCGACGGGCGCGAGGAAGCCGCCGCGCAGCGCCGGGTCGGCCGGGGCGATCTGCTGTACGCGGCGCCGGAGCTGGTGCTGCCGTTCCTGGTGCGGGAGGGCTCGCACCACTACCCGGACGCGCGGCGCGCGGAGGCGGAGCGGGCGATGTTCACCGTGGCGGGCGGGGCCGCGGTCCAGGGCCTGCTGGTCTCGCTGGCGGCGGAGGAGCTGGCCTCCTGCTGGGTGTCCTCCACGCTGTTCTGCCCGGACGTGGTGCGCTCGGTGCTGGAGCTGCCGGAGTCCTGGGAACCGCTGGGCGCGGTCGCCGTCGGCCATCCCGCCGACCCGGTGGAGGGCCCTCGCCCGCCCCGCGACCTGGACGGTGCCTTCCTGGAGATGTGAGGGCCGGAGCGACCCGGACGACCGGGTCGCCGGTCGACGCGGTCGGAAGAGGGAGCTGAGGACGTGGAACCGGGCGATGTGATCACCGCGGCCGGGCCGCACGCGGACGCGCGGCGGGTGCTGCGGGAGTGGGATCCGGCGGTGGCCGGGCAGGAGGCGTTGCGGCACGCGTTCCTGGCGCTGCTGGACGCGCGCCCGGACGCCTGCCTGCGGGCCTGCGAGCCGGGGCACGTGACGGCCTCGGCGGTGCTGGTGGACGCCCCCGGGGAGCACGTGCTGCTCACCCTGCACCCGCGCGTCGGCGCGTGGTTGCAGCTGGGCGGGCACTGCGAACCGGAGGACGCCTCGCTGGCCGGGGCGGCGCTGCGGGAGGCGACCGAGGAGTCCGGGATCGCGGGGCTCGCCGCGTCCCCGGAGCCGGTGCACCTGGACGTGCACCCGATCACCTGCTCGCTGGGTCGGCCGACGCGGCACTTCGACGTCCGCTACCTGGTCCGCGCCCCGGCGGGGGCGCGGCCGGTGCGCAGCGAGGAGTCGCTGGACCTGCGCTGGTGGCCGGTGGACGCCCTCCCCGAGGGGTCCGACCTGGGGCCGCTGCTGGCGGCGGCGCTGGGCTGATCGCCGGGGCCGCTGCTGGTCCCGCCCGTCCGGGGAGCGACCGGGAACCGATCCGGCGGCGGGAGATCCGCCGTCGCGCTCCCGGGGCCGGCGATCGCGGGCGTCAGAGGAGGCGGTAATCCCGCGCCGGGAGCCGGGGGCCGAAGCGGGGACGCCTCGCACCGGCGGCGTGGAGGTAGCGCACGGCCCGGTGGCGGTGGCCCGCGTAGGGCGCGAGGGCGTCGAGCATCTCGGCGTCGTCCATCGGGCGGCCCGCCAGCGCGAGACCGACCACGGTCGGCAGGTGGTAGTCGCCGACGCTCACCGCGTCCGGATCGCCCCAGGCGCGCTGCGCGACCTCCGCCGCCGTCCACACCCCGATGCCGGGAACCCGGCGCAGCAGCGCCCGCCCGTCGGCGCCACCGAGTTCGGCGGCTCGCTCCAGCCGGTGCGCGACGCCCGCCGCCGCGATCAGCGTGCGCCGCCGGGCGCCGTCGATCCCGGCCCGGTGCCACTCCCAGTCCCGGATCTCGCGCAGCGCTCGCGGTGCGGGCGGGGAGCACAGCCCGCGCGGGGCCGGGCCGGGCGCGGGAGCGCCGAACCGGCGGCACAGCTCCCGCCACGAGCGCCAGGCCTCGCGGTTGGTCACCTTCTGCTCGAGCACGGCGGCCACCAGCACGTCCCACACCCGGCCGGTGGCGCACAGCCGCAGCCCGGGCGCGGCTCGGCACCCGCGCCGGACGATCTCGTGGGCGGCGGTGAAGCCCGCGGCGTCGTCGTGCGCTCCGAGCAGCCCCGGCACCCGCGCCAGCGCGGCCTCGGCGCCCTCGCCCCAGGACTCGGCCACCACCTCTCCCGAACCGGCGGTCGCCAGACGCAGCGTCGCCGCCCCGCGCTCGGTGGTCGTGGCGAGCCACCAGGTTCCGGAGTCCTCGACCGCGCTGGTGGGGTCGCCGCCGCCCCGGCGCAGGGGGGACAGCACCCGCGCGAGGTCGTGCGGGCCCGGTGGGCGCCAGGAGGTGCTGATCAACGGCGGTCCGCCGAGAACCGCACCCCGCCCGCGGGGATCTCCACGCCCGGCCACACCCGGGCACCGTCCAGCAGCTCGCACTCGTCGCCGATCACCGCGCCGTCACCGATCACCGCGCCGCGCAGCACCACGCCGGCACCGATGCGGGCCCCGGCGCCGAGCACGCAGTCCCGCACCACCGAGTCGGCGCCGACCCGCGCGCCGTCGAACAGCATCGAGCCGCTGATCCGCGCCCCGGTCGCCACCTCGGCCCCGGCGCCGATGGTGCTGCCGCCGTCGACGACGGCGTCCGGGGCGACCCGGGCCTCCGCCAGCAGCAGGGACTCCCCCGGTGCGCCGGGCAGCGCCGCCGAGGGCAGCGAACCGCGCACCAGGTCGGCCGAGCCGCGCACGTAGGCCGCCGGGGTCCCCATGTCCAGCCAGTACGAGGAATCCACGTGGCCCTGCAACCGGGCTCCCCCGGCCAGCAGCCCGGGGAAGGTCTCCCGCTCCACCGACACCCGGCGCCCGGCGGGGATCCGCTCGATCACGGGGCGGCGGAACACGTAGCAACCGGCGTTGATCTGGTCGACCGGCGGGTCCTCGGTCTTCTCCAGGAACGCGGTGACCCGCCCCTCGGCGTCGGTGGGCACGCAGCCGAACTGGCGGGGGTCGTCGACCTTGACCAGGTGCAGCGTCACCTCGGCCGCGGCGCGGCGGTGGGTCTCGACGAGGGAGCGCAGGTCCAGCCCGGAGAGGATGTCGCCGTTGAACACCAGCACGTCCTCGGCGCGCAGCAGGTGCGCGACGTTGCGAATGGCGCCCGCGGTGTCCAGCGGCCGGTCCTCGACGACGTACTCCAGGTCCAGGCCGAACGCGGAGCCGTCGCCGAAGTGCTCGGCGAACACCTCCGACTTGTAGGAGGTGCCGAGCACGACGTGCCGGATGCCGGACTCGCGGATCCGGGCGAGCAGGTGGCTCAGGAAGGGCACCCCGGCCGTCGGCAGCATCGGTTTCGGCGCGGAGAGCGTCAGCGGCCGCAGCCTCATGCCCTGGCCGCCGACCAGCACCACGGCCTCGGCATCGCGCAGCGGGCCGGGCGAACCATCGGGACCGGTGTTCATGCCGGACCTCCTTCCTCGCGCCGGGCTCCCCCGGCCTCCGGTACCGGCACCTGCCCGGGCCGTCCGGGGGGTCTCCCCGAACGGACGCCGGGTGCGCCCGGTAGCTCCTGACGAAAACCCGTTGAGGGGAATACTGTGACAACGACGGCGGCATGATGGGGACCGGGCTCCAGCTCAGTGGAATCGGTCACCTCCCGGCGGAACCGGCAGGTCGGCGCCCGGCGGCGCCGAGCCCGGGGTTCCGGACCCGCCAGGCGGTGCACCGGCGCGCTGTCGCGGGGACCGGCGGGGTGGTGGCACGATGATCGTCGCGGCGCGTCGGGGAGATCCCGCCGGGACGCGGCGACACCGGGCACGCCACCAATGCCGACTCCCGACCGGTGGCGGCGGATACAGTGCGATGACGCGGGCCCGAACCGAACCCCGTGGCGCGGCGCGGGAAGGGCACGCATACCTTGCCGCGTGAGAAGACGAAGGGACCGCGGCGCAGCGAGCACGTCAGCGCCGCACCGCGGTAGCGCGACGGTCGCGACGCGACCGAGAACCCGACGGCGAAAGCATGGAGAGGCACCGCTATGGACCCGCGGGACCGAGCCGACGAGGCATTTGCTCGTGCGCGGGCGAGGGGCGCGTTCGTCGTCACACCGGACAACGCCACCTCGCCGATGGACGCCTCCACGACCGTGCGCATCCCGCGCACCGTGGTCGCCGCCGCCGACGGGGGCACCACCGAGTCCGAGCGGACGACGGCGATCCCGCAGCCCGCCGCGGGATCGCAGCCGCAACGGGCCGAGCAGAACCGGCAGCAGGACGGCTACGGCTGGCCCGCCGAGGACTACGGCCAGCAGTTGCCGCCGAACCCGTACCAGGCGCAGCGCGGCGCGGGGCAGTTCGGGCCGCTGGGCTCCCGGGCGGCCCGGAACCAGCCGTACTGAGCTCGGCGCTCCGGGCGGCGCGACGAGCGCGCCGCCCGGGCCGCTCACTTCGAGCCCGCGCGCACCTCCAGCCGGGCCCGCACCGCCAGCGCCAGCCGCAGCGCGAGCCGCAGCGGTGCCCACACCGCCCCGCGGTGCCGGTCCGCGAGGTACCGGTAGGCGCTGCGGTGGTGCTCCAGCAGCATCTTCCCGGGGGTGCGGGAGGTGGTGTGCCCGCCAACGTGGGTGATCCGCGCGCTGGGCACGTAGACGTTGAGCCAGCCCCTGCTGGCGAGCCGGTCGCCGAGGTCGACGTCTTCGAAGTACATGAAGTAGCGCGGGTCGAACCCGTCCACGCCGTCGAAGGCCTCGCGGCGCAGCAGCAGGCAGGAGCCGGAGAGCCACCCGGCGGTGCGCTCCTCGACCTTCGCGGTGGCCTGCCGGTAGGCGCGGCTCCACGGGTTGCCGGGCCACACCCGGCCGAACACCGCGTGCCCGGCGCCGCGGCCCAGCGAGGGCAGCAGCCGCGCGGAGGGGTAGATGCCGCCGTCCGGTTCGGTGATCAGCGGGCCGAAGGCGCCGCCGCGCGGCCAGCGGGAGGTCGCGGCGAGCAGCTCGTCCAGCGCGAAGGGCGCCCACTCCACGTCGGCGTTGCAGACCACCACCCAGCCGAACTCGTCGCCGAGGGCGGCCACGCCCCGGTTGGCGCCCCCGCCGAAGCCGAGGTTCGCCCCGGTCGGCAGGAATTCGACCTCGTCGCGGGTCTCGGCGGCGCGTTCCGGGGCCCCGTCGGTCGAGCCGTTGTCGGCGAGGACCACCCGCACCTCGCGGGTGGTCGCCGCGGCGATCGAGTCGAGGTTGCGGTCCAGGGTCTCGCCGGGCGAGTAGGTCACGATCACGATGGCGAGCTCGTCGCCGTAGCTGCGGGAGGAGGAGGTCACGCCCGGACATTCTGCCGAACCGCCCGCGGCGGTCGCGGGGCGGTGATCCCGCGTCAGCGGCCGCGGCGGTGCGCGTGATCCGCACGGGAGTAGGCCTCGCGGTGCTGGGCGGCGCAGGCGGCCCACGTGAACTCCTTCGCCCGGCGCTGCGCGGCCGCCGACAGGGCGGAGCGGCGGGCCGGGTCGTCGAGCAGCCCGGTGAGCCCGGCGGCGATCTCGGCGGGCCCGACGCCGCAGTAGGCGACGGCGTCGCCGCCGACCTCGGGCAGGCTCAACCGTCCCGTGGTGAGCACGGCGGCGCCGCAGGCCATCGCCTCCAGCACGGGCAACCCGAAGCCCTCGCCGATGCTCGGGTAGGCCACCACCTGCGCCCCGCCGAGGAAGCCGGGCAGCTCCGCGAACGGCACGTACCCGGCGCGGATCACCCGGACCCGGTGCGGCACCGCCTCCAGCGCGCGCTCCACGCGGGTGTCCCAGCCGGGCTGCCCGGCCAGCACCAGCACCGGGTCGTCGGCCCGGCCCCGGCAGGCCAGCGTGAAGCCCTCGATCAGCGCGGGCACGTTCTTGCGGGGTTCGAGGGCGCCGAGGAAGGCGACGTACGGCTGGTCGCGCAGCCCGAGCCGCTCGCGCACGGCGCGGACCTCCCCCGGCGACGGCGGGTGGAAGTGCTCGGGGTCGACGCCGTGGTACATCACGTGGATGCCCGCGCGGTCGGCACCGGCGCTGCGGGCCAGCTCCTCGGCGGTCGCCTCGCTCGGCACCACGCAGCGGGTGGCGCGGCGCAGCGCGGCCCTGGTCCAGGCGCGGAAGAAGCGGGCCTTGACCGGGGAGTGCAGCGCGGGGTCGGTGAAGAAGGTCGCGTCGTGCAGGGTGACCACGGAGGCGGCCGGGTTGGCCAGCGGCGTCGTGTAGTGCGGCGAGTGCAGCACGTGCGCGCCGAGCCTGCGCACCAGGCGGGGCAGCGTCGTCTGCTCCCAGGTGAGCCGGGCGGTGCGGGTGGCGACGGCCTCGGCGGCCGGGACGATCCGGCTGCGCGGCGCGAGCCGGGAGTACAGCCCGGCGTCCCGGGGCTGGCAGGCCACGCTGAGCTGGGCACCGTCCTGGTCCAGCGCTGCCAGCAGGGAATCCACGTAGCGCCCGACGCCGCCGCGGTCCGCGGGGACGGCGGTGGCGTCGACGAGTAGCTGCGGCTCGCCTCTGTGCACCCGTGCAGGGTACGGGGGTGCCGGTGCCGATCGTGGCGGGTTCCGCAAATCCGGCTCAGCTCCGCTCCAGGTGCGCCCGCCAGACCTCCTCGGCGGCGCGGTGCCAGCCGTACCGCTCGGCCCGGCGCGGGCCGGCCTCGGCGAGCCGGGCGCGCTGGTCGGGGTCCTCGACGACGATGCGCAGCGCGCGGGCGAGGGCGCGCGGGTCGGCGCGGCGCACGGTGAGCCCGGCGCCTCCCGCGACCTCCACCAGCGCCGGGGCGTCGGAGTGCACCACGGGCGTGCCCACCGCCATCGCCTCCAGCACGGGCAGCCCGAAGCCCTCGGCGAGGCTGGGCACGACCAGCGCGGTCGCCTGCCGGAGCAGCACGGCCAGCTCGGCGTCGCCGACGGACCGCAGCACCCGGACCCGGCCCGGGGGCAGGCCGTGCTCGGCGGCGAGGCGCGCCGGGTCGACGTCGCCCCAGCCCGGTTCGCCGACGACGAGCAGCGGCAGCGGCGGCGCGTCCGGGCGGGCGAGGGCCTCGACGAGGTGGGCGTGGCCCTTGCGGGGTTCGAGGGTGCCGAGCACCAGCAGGAAGCGCGGTGGCAGCGCGGCGGCGACGGTCCGGGCGTGGTCCGGGTCGGGCTCGGCGAGCAGCGCCGGGCTCACGCCCTCGCCGACGACGCGCACCGGGGCGCGCAGCGGGATCCGGTTGGCGAGGTCGGCGGCGACGGCCTCGGTGGGCACGACGAGAGCGTCGGCCTCGCGGGCGGCCCGGGCGATCACCCGCCGGTGCCAGGCGGCGCCGCGCGGGGTGAGGGTGTGCGGGTGGGTCCAGGGAACGGTGTCGTGCACGGTCACCACCAGGCCGCGGCCCCGCCTGCGCGGCGGGGCCAGGGGGGTCGGGGCGTGCGCGGAGTCACCGCCGGGCCAGGGCGGCAGTCCGCGCTCCCAGGCCGCGACGAGGGCTCGGCGGGGCAGCGGGAGGACCCGGGTGCCGACGCCGTCCACGCCGATCCGGGCGGGGTCGCCGGAGCGGCTGGTCGCGGCGGTCACCTCCCAGCCTCGGGGCGCGGTGGCCGCGAGCGCGGTGAGCAGCTCGCGGGTGTAGCGCCCGGTTCCTCCGGGCACCGCGGCGAGCAGCTGCTCGGCGATCACGACCAGTTCAGGCACCGGCTCACCTTAGCCACCGGCGACGGAGATCCCGCCCGCTTCGACCGGCGGATCCGGGAGATGTCGCGGAAACCACGCCGCGACGAGCACCGCTCCCGCTGCCGGTGGGCACCCGGTGCGCAGGCGCCCACCGCGAGCACGGGTTCGTCCGCCGGGGGCGGGAGCGGCCCGGCTAGGGTTCGGGCGTGGGCCGGAGCGGGGGCGGGGCGCGGAGCACCGTCGTGGTGGTGACGTGGCGCGGGCGGGCGCACCTGGCCGCCTGCCTGGACGCGGTCGCCGCCCAGGACCGTCCACATCGGATGCTGGTGGTGGACAACGCCTCCGCGGACGGTTCCGCCGAGCTGCTCGCCACCCATCCCTCGCGGCCGGAAGTGCTGCGGTTGCCCCGCAACCTCGGCTACGCCGGAGGGATGGCGGCGGCGCTGCGGCGGGTGGGCACGCCGCTCATGGCCTGGCTCAACGACGACGCGGCCCCGGAAACCGGCTGGCTCGCCGCCCTGGAGGACGCGCTGGACGCGGACGAGGGCGCGTGGGCGGCGGCCTCGGTGCTGCGGACCCCGGAAGGCGCGGTGCAGTCCGCCGGGGTGCGGCTCACCGCCAACGGGCGCGGAGCCGACCTCACCGCCCCGCCGGCCGAGCGGGAGGTGTTCGGCTTCTGCGGCGGTGCGGCGCTGCTGCGCCGCGACCGCCTGCGCGCGGTGGGCGGGGTCCCGGCCGGGTTCTTCTGCTACTACGAGGACACCGACACCGCGTGGCGGCTGCGGCTCGGCGGTGGCCGGGTGGTGCTGGCGCCCGGTGCCGAGGTCGTGCACCTGCACGGCGCGAGCACCCGGCCCGGTTCGGCGCGCTTCCACCGCTGGAACGAGCGGAACCGGCTGCTGATGCTGCTGCGCTGCGCCCCGGCGCGGGTCGCGGCCCGCGAGCTGGCCCGGTTCGCCGCGCTGACCGCGGTGCTGCCGCTGCGCCGCCTGCGCGGGGCCCCGCGGCCTCCGGCGAACTTCCGGCTCGGGCTGCGCCTGCGGGTCCTCGCGGAGCTCGCCGCCCGCGCCCCGGCGGCGCTGCTCGCCCGCCGCCCCGCCCCCTCCCGCGCCGAGGTCTGGGCCCGCTGGTCGAGGTGACCGGCCCGCCGACGGCGGTCGGCGGACCAGGTGCGGCGCGGATCGGGGAATAGGGCAGGCTGGGAGCGTGGCTGACACCCCCGACCCCGCTGCGCTGCCCGCCGTCTCCGTGATCGTGGTCAACCACCGCGGCGCCGAGGACACCACCACCTGCCTGCGCGCGGTGCGCGACGAGCTGGACTACCCGGCCGACCGGCTGGAGCTGATCTGCGTCGACAACACCCCCGGATCCGCCGAGGCCGCCCGGATCCGGGAGGCGGTCCCGGAAGCGGCGGTGCTGGAACCGGGCGCGAACCTGGGCTTCGCCGGGGGCTGCAACCTCGGCGCGCGGGAGGCCACCGGGCAGGTTTTGGCCTTCCTGAACAACGACGCCCGCCCTGACCGGGACTGGGTGCGGGCGGCGGTGGCGGTGCTGCGCGCCGAGCCGACGGTCGGCGCGGTGGCCAGCAAGGTCCTGGACTGGGAGGGCGAGCGGGTCGACTTCGTCGACGGCGGGCTCACCTGGTTCGGCATGGGCTACAAGCGGCACGCGGGCGAACCGGACCACGGCGGTCACGACGCGCCCCGCGACGTGCTGTTCGGCACCGGGTCGGCGCTGTTCGCGCGCGCCGAGCTGTTCGCCGCGCTGGGCGGTTTCGACGAGCGCTTCTTCATGTTCTACGAGGACGTGGACCTGGGCTGGCGGCTGAACCTGCGCGGCTGGCGGGTGCGCTACGAGCCCCGGTCGCTGGCCTTCCACCGCCACCACGCCTCGATGGCGCAGGTGTCCTCGGCGCGGGAGCACTTCCTGCTGGAGCGCAACGCGCTGGCCGCGCTCTACAAGAACGTCTCGGACGAGACCCTGGCGAAGGTGCTGCCCGCCGCGATGGCCCTGTCGGTCCGGCGCGCCACCGCGCGCGGCGACATCGACGCCGAGCAGCTGGAGATGACCCGCCGCCCGGAGGGCCCGGACTTCGACGACGACGTGCCGATCTCGCGGGACGCGCTGGCGGGGATGCTCGCGATCGACCAGTTCGTCGAGCTGCTGCCGCAGCTCAAGGAGGCCCGCGAGGCCGAGCAGGCGGCCCGGGTCCGCACCGACGCGGACCTGGTCCCGCTGATGCGCAAGGCGATGGAGCCCGCCTACCCGCTGCCGCGCTACCTCGCCGCGCACGAAGCGCTGGTCGAGGCGTTCGGCCTGGACGAGGTGTTCGGGCGGCCGCGCCGGATCGCGATCCTCACCGGGGACGCGGTGGCGGAGCGGATGGCGGGCCCGGCGATCCGCGCCTGGCACATGGCCGAGGTGCTCGGGGCCGAGCACGAGGTGCGGCTGGTGAGCGTGAACGCGCACGTGAACCCGCCGGAGTCGGCGTTCCCGGTGGTGGCGGCGAAGCCGCGCGAGCTGGGCGGGCACGTGGACTGGGCCGACGTCGTGGTGGTGCAGGGGCACGTGCTGGAGATGGTGCCCGCGCTCAAGCACGCCGACTCCACCAAGATCGTGGTCTGCGACGTGTACGACCCGATGCACCTGGAGCTGCTGGAGCAGGGCCGCGACACCGACGACGAGCGCCGCGCCGCCGACCTGCGGGGGGTGACGACGGTGCTGAACGCGCAGCTCGAAC
Organism: Saccharopolyspora antibiotica; assembly: GCF_047200635.1. Classification (NCBI taxonomy): domain Bacteria; kingdom Bacillati; phylum Actinomycetota; class Actinomycetes; order Pseudonocardiales; family Pseudonocardiaceae; genus Saccharopolyspora; species Saccharopolyspora antibiotica. The sequence continues at coordinate 41,213 of NZ_JBJZOI010000020.1, forward strand.
GCGGCGACTTCTTCCTGTGCGCCTCCGAGCGGCAGCGGCACTTCTGGCTCGGGCACCTGGCCTCGCTGGGCCGGTTGACACCGGGCCTCTACGACTCGGACCCGACGGTGCGCTCGCTGCTGGAGGTGGTGCCGTTCGGGTTGTCCTCGGTGGCGCCGCGCCGCACCGGGCCGGCGATCAAGGGCGTGCACCCCGGCATCAGCGCCGACGACAAGGTGGTGCTCTGGGCCGGGGGCGTCTACAGCTGGTTCGACCCGCTGACGCTGCTGCGCGCGGTGGACCGGCTGGCGGGGCACCGGCACGACCTGCGGCTGTTCTTCCTCGGCATGAAGCACCCGAACCCGGACGTGCCGGAGATGGGCATGGCGGACCGGACTCGGCACCTGGCGAACCGGCTCGGCCTCACCGGCGAGCACGTGTTCTTCAACGAGACCTGGGTGCCCTACGCGGAGCGGCAGAACTTCCTGCTGGACGCGGACTGCGGCGTCACCTCGCACTACGAGCACGTGGAGACGACCTTCGCGTTCCGCACCCGGGTGCTGGACTACCTGTGGTCGGGGTTGCCGGTGGTGACCACCGACGGGGACTCCTTCGCCGACCTGGTGCGCCAGGAGGGGCTGGGCGTGGTGGTCCCCGCCGAGGATCCGGAGGCGCTGGCGGCGGCGCTGGAGCGGGTGCTCTACGACGCCGAGTTCGCCGCGTCCTGCCGGGAGCGCATCGAGGTGGTGCGGGAGCGGTTCACCTGGGAGTCCGTGCTGGCGCCGCTCGCGGAGTTCTGCCGCGATCCGCGTCCGGCGGCGGACCGGCTGCGCGCCTCGTCCCCGCTGACCCGCTCCCCCGTGCCGGGCCGGGCGGAGTCGGTGCGCCGGGACGTGGCGCTGCTGCGGGAGTACCTGGACGCGGGCGGCCCGCTGGAGGTCGCGAAGCGGGCCGGGGGCCGGTTGCGGAGGCTGGCCGGCGAGCGGCTGCGCCACAGGTGAGCCCGCTGCGCGTCCTGCTCGACGGCACGCCGCTGCTGGGCAGGCGGACCGGGATCGGGCGCTACGCGCTGTCGCTGAGCGCCGAGCTGGGCCGGATGTCCGATGTGGACGCCCGCGCGGTCGGGTTCACCGCCCGGGGCTGGCGGGAGCTGCGCTCGGCGGTGCCGGCCGGGGTGCGGGCGGCGGGACTGCCGGTCCCGGCGCGGGCGCTGCGGGCGGCCTGGCGGCGCGCGCCGTTCCCCCCGGTGGAGCTGCTGGCGGGGCGGGCCGACGTGGTGCACGGGACGAACTTCGCGTTGCCGCCGTCGCTGCGCGCCGGTGGCGTGGTGACGGTGCACGACCTGGCGTTCCTGGACGCGCCGGAGGAGGCGCCGGAGCCGGGGTTCGCGGAGCTGGTGCGCTCCTCGGTGCGCCGGGCCGCGGTGGTGTGCACGCCGACCGAGGTGGTCGCGGAGTCGGTGGCGGAGCGGTTCGGCGTGGCGCGGGAGCGGATCGCGGTGACGCCGCTGGGCGTGGACCCGGCGTGGTTCGCGGCGACGCCGCCGGACGCGGAGCTGCACCGGCTCGGGCTGCCGGAGGACTACCTGGTGTTCGTGGGCGCCCCCGGACCGCGCAAGGGCGTCGAGGTGCTGCTGCGCGCGCACGACCGCGCGCTGCCGCCGCTGGTGGTGGCCGGGCCGGGAGAGGCGCGGCAGGTGGGCACGGTGCTGCGCACCGGGTACCTGCCGGAGCCGGAGCTGCGCCGGGTGGTCGCGGGCGCGCGGGCCCTGGTGCTGCCCTCGCGGGACGAGGGCTTCGGTCTCCCCGCGCTGGAGGCGCTGGCCTGCGGGGTGCCGGTGGTGTGCTCGGACCTGCCGGTGCTGCGCGAGGTCACCGGCGGCCTCGCCGAGTTCGTGCCGCACGGCGACGCCGAGGCGCTGCGCGCGGCGCTGCTGCGGGTCGCGGCGGCGCCGCCCGATCCGGCCGCGGCCGCCGCCCGCCGGGCGCGGGCCGCGGAGTTCAGCTGGCGCGGCTGCGCCGAGGCGACCCTCGCGGCCTACGAACGGGCTCGTTGAGCGATCGGGTATCCGCGGCGGGCTGATCCGTGCGATGCTGCCCCTCCCGCCGCGCGCTCGGAGTCCTTCGGAGCCGACCGGCCCCCGGATTGGTCCATCCCGGATTGTTTTCCGAATCGATGCGAAAGCCTCGCGAGCACCCCGTGCACAATCACACAGAAATGCGACCAATCGAATCGCGACCGGACTCCTCACCCGCGAACGAACCACCCTTTCCCCTGCGATCCCCTAATAGCCCCGACACCACTAGGGGCCTTGCCCCGTACCGGGGGCGGAGCGCGCGGATCTAGCTTGTGAGCACGAACGGAGCAGCCGGCGGCGCGAAGACCACGGTGCGATCGGAATCCGGTTCACCGGATCGAGACGGCTCGGTGGCGGCTGTGCGGCGGACTTCTGATGGTCTTGCCGGAACTGCTCCGGACTGCTTCCGCGGAAACGCCGAACGGAGAACCGAACAGTGCTGACGGTGTACGAATTGTTGCGTCGGGTGGCAACCGACGCGCACTCCCGCGCGGAGTTCACCGAACAGCCGCGGCAATTTCTGGACGAGGCGGGACTGCGGGAGCTCAGCAATGCGGACGTGGTGCACGTCGCCTCGCTGGCACTCGACCACGCACCGGTCGAGATCGTCGACGAGTTCACCAGGGCCCTGCCCCCGGGCCTGATCGCGCTCGCCGTCGACGGCGGCGGCGTCACCACCGACGACCTGATGCCGTTCCTCGTGAACGGTCCTGACGACTTGGAGTCGACAATGGCAACCCCGGAGATCTTCACCGCGCTCGGCGACGTCGAAGACGTGCTGTCCTCGACCGCCCGCACCACCGACGTGCAGTCGACCGAGAACAGCGGCAACAGCACCGAGATGTCCCGCAGCGAGGACGACACCGCCTCGGGCAACGAGGTCGGCGCTCCCGTCGGCAACGGCAACGAGGTCGGCCTCATCGGCGACATCAACACCGGCGACATCAGCGGCCTGACCGGCGACCTGAACGCGGGCAACGTCGCGGGCATCGGCGTCACCGACGTCGTCGGCGGCGTCACCGACACCGTCGGCGGCGTCCAGGGCGGCGACCTCACCGGTGGCATCGAGGACATCACCGGCGCGGGCGACCTCACCGGTGGCATCACGGCCGGCCTGCAGGACCTGGGCGGGCTCGAGGGCGGCGACGTGACCGGCGCGCTGCCGATCGACGACGTGGTCGGCGGGGTCGCCCCGATGGCCGACGTCATGGCCCCGCTGACCGGTGCCGACGGCCCCGTCGGCGCCGTCGAGGGCACCGTGAGCGACCTCACCGGTGGTCTGGACATCTGATCCGGACCGGTCCGGAAGGGCCACCCGGCGGCATCGCGCCGCCGGGTGGCCCTTTTTTCGCGACCGCCCGGTTCGTTCCGAAGAAGCGGTTCGACCCGTCTCCGGCGCCCGCGGCATCGAAGATGAGAGCAGGAACGTCGGTAGCGGCGGTCGTCGCGGGGGGCGGCCGGAGGCGGAGGAGAGCATGTGGCAGCCCGTCGTCGACGGGAGACGAACAGCGGGGGAGCGGGACCCGGTCGAGGAGCTGCTGCTCCGGGTGGGGGCGGGAGAGGTCGAGGCGTTCGCGCCGCTCTACGACCGCACCGCCCTGCCCGTGCACGCGGTCGCCCGCGCCGTGCTCGACGACGCGGGCCAGGCCGAGGAGGTCACCCAGGAGACGATGGTCGAGGTGTGGCGCACCGCCGCCCGCTACCGACCGGAGCAGGGCCGCGCGCTCGCCTGGGTGCTCACCCTGGCGCGCAGGCGCGCGGTGGACCGGCTGCGCTCGGTGCGCTCCGCGCGGGCCCGGGACGCCCGCTTCGCCGCCCGCTCGCACGAGGTCGCGCACGACTCGGTGGTGGAGGCGGTGCTGGTGCGCGGCGAGCACCGGCAGGTGCGGCGCTGCCTGGCGGCGCTCACGGCGTTGCAGCTGGAGTCGGTGACGCTGACCTACTACGGCGGCCTCACCTACCGGGAGGCGGCGGAGCGGCTCTCGGCGCCCGCGGCGACGGTGAAGACCCGGCTCCGGGACGGGCTGATCCGGCTCCGGGACTGCCTGGACGCGGCCGGTTGATCAGGTGCCGGACCAGGCCCGCATGAGCTCGGCGTAGGAGGCGGACTCCGCGAGCAGGTCGCGGTGGGTCCCGAGGCGCGTCTCCCGGCCGTCCAGCAGCAGCACCCGGTTCGCGCGGTGGGCGGAGGCGAGCCGGTGCGCGATGACCACCAGCACCCCGCCGCGGGCTGCGAGAGCGCGTTCGGCTCGGGCCTCGGCCGGGCCGTCCAGGTGCGCGGCGGCCTCGTCGAGGACCACGATCCGCGCCGGGCTCGCGTGCACCCGGGCGAGCGCGAGCAGCTGCCGCTGCCCGGCGGACAGGCCCGCTCCCCCGTGCCGCACCGGGCCGTCGAGCCCGCCGAGCTCGCGCACCAGCTCGCCCGCGCCGACCTCCTCGGCGGCGGTGCGCAGCCGCTCGTCGGGGGCTCCGGCGGCCAGCAGCGCCAGGTTCTCCCGCACCGTCCCGGCGAACAGGTAGGTCTCCTGCGGGGTGAAGGCGATGAGCCGGTGCCGCTGCGCGGGGTCGAGCTCCCCGACGGGGACGCCTCCCACGCGCACCGAGCCGCTGAGGGGCGCGGTGGTGCCGGTGAGCAGCCCGGCGAGGGTGGACTTGCCGATGCCGCTGGGGCCGATCACCGCGAGGTGGTCGCCGGGCCGCAGGTCGAGGTCGAGGCCGCGCAGCACCGGCTCGGCGTGCTCGCCCCAGCGGTGGGTGAGCCCGCGGACCTCGACGTCGGCCCCGGCCGCGACGCCGGCCGGGCGTTCCTCCGCGGCGGGACGGATCTCGCCGAGCCGGTGCAGCGCCACGAGCAGCCGCAGCAGCACCGAGCCGGTGGCGGCGGCCAGCCCGTGCAGGGCGGGCTGCACGGTGCCGGTGACGTAGACCAGCGCCCCGAGGACCGCGCCCGCGCTGAGCCGCCCGGAGGCCACCGCCGAGGGCGCGGCCAGCAGCACCAGCAGCACCGGCAGGAGCCCGCCGATGCCGATCACGAGGGTGCGCAGCGCGGTGGCGGTGGCCATCCGCGCGGCGGCCCGCGCCTGGGCGTCGACGGCGGTGCGCACCGAGGCGAGCGCCTCGCGCTGGGCTCCGCAGGCGACCACGTCGCGCATTCCGGCGAGCACCGCGCCCGCCTCGCCCGCGGCGCGCTCGTCGGCCAGCGCCACCCCGCGCTGCCCGCGGGCGAGGGCGGGCAGCAGCGCCCCGAACGCCAGCAGCGCCAGCAGCACCGGCGGGGCCACGGCCCACAGCAGCACCGGGTCCAGCGCGCCGACCCCGGCGAGCGCGGCGAGCACGGCCACCAGCAGGCTCCGGCCCTGCACCAGCAGCCCGGCCGTGGCGTCCCGCACCACTTCGACGTGCTGGGTGGTGCGGGCGATGCCTGCCGCGTCGGGTCCACCGCGCGGCTGCGCGGTCTCGTGCAGCACGTCGCGGACGACGCGGCGCACCAGCGCGTCCCGCAGCGGTTCGACGATCGCGCCGAGGCGGCTCCACACGATCCGGGACCCGGCGGCGCCGAGCACGGCGGTGGCGGCGAACGCGAGCAGCCAGGCCGCGCCGAGGTCGATCCGCCCGGCGGCGAAGCCGTGGTCCACGGCGGCGCGCACGAAGGCTCCGGAGCACAGCGCGGGCGCGGCCTCCAGCGCGGAGCAGGCCAGCAGCACCGCCGCACCGCGCCGGTGCCGGAGGAGGTGGCGGCGGTAGTCGGCGGCGACGCTCAGCACTGGTCGTCCCCGGTGAACACGGCGCGGTAGGCCGGATCGCCCCACAGCTCCCGGTGCGGGGCGGCGGCGCGGACCCGGCCCTCGTCCAGCCACACCACGAGGTCGGCGCGGGCCGCGGTGCCCGCCCGGTGCGTGACGACGAGTCGGGTGCGGCCGGGCAGCGCGGTGGTCAGCGCCCGCTCCACCCGGACCTCGGTGACGGTGTCCAGGCCCGCGGTCGCGTCGTCGAGCACCAGCAGCCGGGGCCGCCTGGCGAGCGCGCGGGCCAGTCCGAGCCGCTGCGCCTCCCCTCCCGACAGCGGGGTTTCGGCGAGCGGGGTGCGGTAGCCGCCGGGCAGCCGGGTCACCAGCTCGTGCACCTGGGCGGCGCGGCAGGCGTCCGCGACGTCGACCCGCGCGGCCCCGTAGGACACGGCGGCGGCGACGGTGCCGCCGAGCAGCGCCGGGCGGGCGGGCGCGAAGCCGGTCAGGGCGGCCGCGTCGAGCTCGGCCAGCGGCACGCCGTCCAGCAGCACCTCTCCCCGGTCCGGCGGGAGCAGGCCCGCGACGACCTCGGCGAGAGCGGACTTGCCCGCCCCGGAGCGCCCCACCACGGCCACGATCGTCCCGGCCGGGACGAGCAGGTCGATGCCGCGCAGGGCGCCCTCGACGACGACCCCGCGCAACCGGACCTCGCCCGGGCCCTCCGGCGCGGGGCGGGTCCCGGAGCGTTCCGGACGCGGCGAGCGAACCTCGTCGAGGCGGACCGCGCAGGAGCGGGCCCGCGACAGCGCGGTGAACGCCCCGGGTCGGCGCACGATCCCGAGCCCGGTGGTGGCGTAGCCCAGCGCCGCGAGCACCTCGCCGAGGCTGAGCCGCCCGGCGAGCACCCCGGTCCCGGCGGCTCCGAGCACGGCGATCTGCACCAGCGGCACGAGCAGACCGGCCCGCCACACCAGCCGGGCCTGGGTCCGCCAGGTGCCGGCGCCCGCGGCGGCGAGCCGATCGAGCGGGCGCAGCACCCGCGCGGCTTCCTGCTCGGCGACCCCGGCGGCGGCGATGGTGCGCAGCCCGGCGACCGCGTCCAGCAGCCGCGCCCCCAGTTCCCCGGAGGCCTCCTGGTAGGCCAGCAGGTCCGCGGCGGTGCGCCGCAGGTGCGTCCGGGCGAGCCGCGCCGCGAACGGCACCGCCACCAGGTACACCAGCGCGATCCGCCAGTCCAGCAGGAACAGCGCGGTCACCGCGCCCACCGCCAGCAGCGCGGCGGTGCCGAGGTCCACGACCGTGGCGGTGATCTGGCCCGCCCCGGCGCAGTCGCCGGTGAGCCTGCTCACCGCGTCGCCCGGCGGCAGCGGGCCGCGGTGCCCGAGCCGCACCAGGCGTTCCGCCAGCTCGGAGCGCAGCTGCGCGGTGGTGCTCGCGGTGGTCCGGGCCGACAGCAGCCCGCTGAGCACCTGCGCCGCCACCCCGCCCGCGCCGAGCAGCAGCGCCCACAGCACCGGGCCGAGCACCCCGCCGCCCGCGACGGCGGCGTCCACGGCGGTCGCCGTGGCCTGCGGCAGCAGCAGCGCGCATCCGGTGGCGGCCAGCGCGGTGAGCACCAGCAGCAGCACCGGCCGGAGCTGCGCCCGGACGGCGGCGAGCAGCAACCGGTCTTCGTTCGCCATGCGGCGCCTTCCTCCTCCGTCCGGCGGTCGTGCGAGCGCGGCCGATCGACCGGCAGGCGGTGGGCGGACGCGCCGGGCCCTGGCAAGCTCGGCGCGGGAGCGGCGCACCAGTCCTGCGCCGCTCCCGCCCCTCCCAGCCCGCCGGCGGACTCAGCGGTCCGCCGCGAGTGCGACGGCCTGCGTCCGTCAGTGGCAGGTGAGGAGGCTGACCGTGCTGTTGGCGCAGGAGGCCAGCAGGCTCAGGTTGCTGCCGTTGTCACCGCCACCACCGCCGCCGAACGAGGCGTCCTCGTGCGCTTCCAGCTCCTGCAGCTGCAGCACCATCTCCATGATCGTTCCCTTCTCCAGTGGACCGGGCGGTCTTCCGCCCGGGGTTCGCGAGGACGCGGTTCGCGCGTCCGGTGGGGCCCGGGATCAGGGCTGGTCCCCGAGGAACGGCAGCACCCGTCCGTGCCCGTCGAGCACCGCCGCGACGGTGGCGAGCACCCCGGCGCCGCCGGTGGCGACGTCCATCGACAGCCGCAGCAGCTGGTTGCCGGGCATGGCGATCCCGTCCGCACCGATCGGCACCGCGTGCCAGCCCAGCGCCGCCAGGTGCGCGTCGATGTCCGCGCGGAGGCGCGGATCGGGGTCGCGCCGGTCGGCCGCCGCCAGCGCCGCCAGCAGCCCGCAGCGACCGTGCAGCAGCCCGGGGTGGATGACGAACTCGCCGGAGCAGGCCGCCAGCAGTTCCGGTTGCCGGTGCAGGCATTCCGCCCCGGGGTGGCGCCGCGCGAGCTCTTCGGCGACCAGCGCGATGCCCGCGCTGCCGACGCCCAGGTAGGGCAGGGTTCGGGAGCCGTCGCGCACCTGGCTGCCGCCGCCGTCGACGGGCGCGCACTCGTCGAGGTCCCGCAGCAGCGCCCGGTCGGCCAGCTCCAGCCAGTCGCGCTCGCCGGTCTCGTCGTGCAGGTGCGCGAACAGCAGCGCGGGCCCGGACCAGCCCGCGAGCAGCCCGGCCCGCCCGACCCCGTCCGATGTCCCGGGTTCGCCCGCCTCTCCGACGGGCTCGGACGCGCCGGTGGGCTCGGCCAGCTCCTCGGCCAGCCCGTCGGCGAGGTCCAGCGCGCGGTGCAGCAGGTCGCGGTCGTCGCGGCGGCGCGCGAAGTGCAGCAGCGTCAGCGCGATGCCCGCCCGCCCACCCGCGTAGCCGCGGTCCGCGGTCCGGCGGGCCGCGTCCGCCGAGGCCTCCAGCAGGTCGTCCGCGGCGTCCCGGTGCCCCAGCCCGTCCAGCGCGTACGCGATCCCGTGCGCGCCGTCCAGCAGCCCCGGCCGGGTCGGCAGGGTGCGGCGCACCGCCGCCAGCAACCAGCGCTCGTGCTCCGGGAAGCGCCCGGCACCCGCTTCGGCGAGCGCGTGCAGCACCCCGGCCGCACCGTGCGCGAATCCGGTGCCACCGCTGCGGAACTGCTCGATGTCGCCGGGGAACAGCCGGTCCGCCCGCTCCGGGGTGGCGCTGCCGAGGACGCCGGCGGCGAGGCCCGCGCGGACCGCTCCCCAGTCCGGGGCGGCCCGGTCCAGCTCGGTCGTCGCCGGCCGCGCGTCGGCGGGCAGCAGCCGCTCGCGCACCGCCGCCGCGAACTCCGGCGGCAACCCGAAGCGCTCGCGCACCACGGCCAGCAGCGCGTCGAGCCTGCCCGGGGCCAGCTCCAGCAGCGGGTTCAGCGGCAGGAACAACCACAGCGCGAGCGCGGCCAGGGCGCGTCGGTCCACCTCCGGCCCGCGCACCCCGGCGGGGGCGCGGAAACCGGGCGCGCCCAGCGCGGGCCGGGGCGCGTCGGCGTCCAGCGAGGCCATCTCGAAGTCGACCAGCGCGACCGAGTCGTCCTCGTCGACCAGCACGTTCAACGGGTGCAGGTCGCCGAACACGACGCCGCGCCGGTGCACCTCGGCGACCAGCTCGCGGACCCGCTCCAGCAGCGCCAGCGCGCGCTCGGCGTAGCGGGCGCGGTCCTCGGCGGTGGCCGCGCCCCGGGTCAGCGGGTAGTGGCGCGCCAGCCAGGAACCCAGCGAGCGACCGGGCATCAGCTCCATCGCGAGGAAGGCGTGCTCCCACACCGGCAGCAGCTCGTGCGCCCCGGGAACCCCGGGAACCCCGGCCAGCCGCCGCAGCACCGCGTGCTCGCGGCGCAACCGGGCCCGCGCGTCGGTGCCGTCGCGGTCCAGCCCGGCGTGCGGGCGGGCCTCCTTGAGCACCACCTCGGCGCCGTCGGATTCGCGGACCGCGCGGTACACCCCGCCGCCGTTGGAGAAGTGCAGCGAGGACGTCACCCGGTACGGGAACCGCTGCGGCTCCCCGGCCCGGCGCGCCGCCAGGTGCGGTTCCAGGAATGCGGGCAACCGCACCCATCCGGGCACCGAGAAACGCGGTCCGCGCTCGTCGGGAACGAGTTCGCCGTCGGGCCGCCGCACCGCGAGCACCCGGTTCCCGCCCCGTTCCGCCCACCGCTGCTCGAATCCGCCGTAGCGCACGTGCACGGGACCGGAACCGAATCGCAGATCGCTCAGCACGTACGGTCCCGGTTCCCCGTCGAGCAGCGCGGCGAGCTCGCGCACCACCCGTTCCAGCTGGACGTCGTCGACCGGATAAACCGTGATGAACTTACCGCTCCCGGAACGGGGCGCGTATTTCGAGTTCCGGGCCAGCAGCGCTTCGCGATCGCGCAGGTGCTTGAACGCGACGCGATTGCGCAGGCAGTGGTCACCGGCGATCCGCAGCACCCGCTCCGCGTTCGCGAGGGTGGCCGAGACGTGCACCTTCCAGCCCTGATCGGGCAGCGGGACGCCGGTCGGGCGCAGCATCCGCCAGGTCCCCGAATCGTGCTCGAACCAGCCGCCGGGTTCCGGGACCGCCAGCATCCGAGCGTATTCACCGGAATCGCCGGCGGAACCGGTCCACTCGTCGAAGAAGAGCGGATCGGCGAAGCAGAAAGCTTCGTACCGGAGATCCATGGCGCACCTTTCAGCGAACAGCGATCTGGAAATTCCCGCGACAACTCGTCGATGCCGACGCCCCCTCGGTCGCAGTGAGATTTCCTCACGGACCGAACCCGGAAGCCAACCCGCCGAATCAGTGATCGCTCTAGCCTCGAAGAGTGACTACCTAGGTCTCGTTACCCGAAAGTACCGAGTGCGGTGCGGAGTCGAGAACGATCCGATCTCACCCGTTCGCCTGTAACACCGGCACTGGCAGCGCGCACGGGAATGGCGCGCCGGAGGCACCGGAATCGAATGCAGGAACGCGCGCGGGCCGCTCAGCCGCGCAGCGCGGCACCGTCCTGCGCGAAGGCCTCCGCCAACGCGGCCCGCCAGTGCCGCAGCGGGGTCAGCCCCGACTCGGTCCACGAGCGCGACGAGAGCACCGAGTACGCCGGGCGCGGAGCCGGGCGCGGGAAGTCCGCGGTCGTGCAGGGACGCACCCGCTCCGGATCGGCGCCGAGCTCGGCGAACACCGCCCGCGCGAAGCCGTACCAGCTGGTGCTCCCGGCGTTGGTGCAGTGCAGCACCCGCCGCCCCGGATCGCGCCGCGCCGCCAGCAGCCCGGCCAGCTCCAGCAGGCCGGCCGCGAGGTCACCGGTCCAGGTCGGCGCGCCGATCTGGTCGTCGACCACGGTGACCTCCGGGCGCTCCCCGGCGAGGCGCGCCATGGTCTTCACGAAGTTGCCGCCCCCGGCGCCGTAGACCCACGCGGTGCGCACCACCCAGGAGCGCTCCGCGGCCGCCAGCACCGCGCGCTCCCCCGCGAGCTTCGTGCGCCCGTAGGCGGTGCGCGGCCCGGTCGGGTCCTCGGGCTCGTAGGGCCGCCCGGCGTCCCCGGCGAAGACGTAGTCGGTGGAGACGTGCGCCAGCGGCACCCGGCGCACCGCGCACGCGCGAGCGAGCGCGGCGGCACCCGCCTCGTTGATCGCGGCCGCCGCCTCCGGCTCGCTCTCCGCCGCGTCCACCGCGGTGTGCGCGGCGGCGTTGAGCACCACCGGGCGCAGGTCGTTGTCCCGCGCGGTCTCGGCGAACGAGTCCACCGCGTCCCGGACGTCCTGCTCGTCGCGGAGGTCGAGCTCTCCGGAACCGGGGGCGTGCACCAGCCCGGCGAAGCCCTTGGCGCGACGGCTGAGCTCGCGGCCGAGCTGGCCGCGCCCGCCGGGAACCAGCAGCGCGATCCGTCCTGCGCTCATCCGACGACCAGCGCCCGCTCCTTGAGCGGCTCCCACCAGGCCCGGTTCTCCCGGTACCAGCGGATCGTCTCCGCCAGGCCCTCGTCGAAGCCCACCACCGGGCGGTAGCCGAGCTCATCGGCGATCTTCGAGTGGTCCACGGAGTAGCGGCGGTCGTGGCCCTTGCGGTCCTCGACGCGGCGCACCAGCGCGGGATCCGCGTCCAGCTCGGCGAGCAGCCGCTCGGTCAGCCGGAGGTTGGTGAGCTCGGTGCCGCCGCCGATGTTGTAGATCTCACCCGGCCGCCCGGACTCGGTCACCAGCTGAATTCCCCGGCAGTGGTCGGTGACGTGCAGCCAGTCCCGCACGTTGCCGCCGTCGCCGTAGAGCGGGACCGGTTTGCCGTCCAGCAGGTTCGTGATGAACAGCGGCAGCATCTTCTCGGGGAACTGGTACGGGCCGTAGTTGTTCGAGCAGCGCGTCACGCAGACGGGGAGTCCGTGGGTGCGGAAGTAGGCCCGCGCCAGCAGGTCCGATCCCGCCTTCGCCGCCGAGTACGGCGAGTTCGGCTCCAGCAGGTGATCCTCGGGCCAGGACCCCTCGTCGATGGAGCCGTAGACCTCGTCGGTGGACACGTGCACGAACCGGCTCACCTCGGCCGCCAGCGCGGCCTGCAGCAGCACGTCGGTGCCGACGACGTTGGTGCGGACGAAGTCCGAGGAACCCCGGATCGATCTGTCCACGTGGGACTCGGCGGCGAAGTGCACCACCACGTCCACCCCGCGCATCACGTCCGCGACCAGCTCCGCGTCGCAGATGTCCCCGCGCACGAAGCGGAGCCGCGGGTCGTCGGCGACCGGGCGCAGGTTCTCCTCGTTGCCCGCGTAGGTCAGCTTGTCCAGCACCACGACCTCGGCGTCGGCGAAGGCCGGGTGCTGCCCGCCGAGGACCTGCCGCGCGTAGTGCGACCCGATGAAACCGGCACCACCGGTGATCAGAACTCGCATGGGACCTTCCCTGGGAGGGCTGGGCGGACCGGCGCGGGCCGGGCCGGGACTTCCGCGGGCAGTCTGCCACGCTCCCGACCGCGGAAAGTCACGGTGCCCGTGCACTCGCGGTGGTCGACGTGGGTCCGCCGTTCGAGTGACGTCGATCGTCCCGCCCGCGCGCAACCCCGGTGACAGATCACCGTTAGCCTGCACGGTGACCCCGCCGAAAATCACCCCGGCGAGGTGTAACGCTCGCATGGCAGGCCCAAGGAGGATTCGGCGTGGACGACCGGTCGCGACGGCCAGGTGGCCCACCAGGGCAACCCGGCAGGCCTGTTCCCCCGCGCGGCCCGCAAGGCAGCCCACCGGGCCGCCCCCGCCCCGGTGCGACGCCCCAGGGCGGACGTCCCTCCCCCGGCGAACCCCGCAAACCCGCGCCCGCGGACCGCGGCGCACCTCCGGAGCGCCCGGCGCGGCGCGGCCGGGGCGACCGACCGCGCGACCCCGCCGCCCCGCCGGCGCCGCCACCGCCCGACGAGCTGGCGCGCGCGTCCCGCCGCCGCGACGACTCCCGTCGCGGTGGGAGCGCCGTCGGCCGCACCGTGGTGGCGCTGCTGTCCGTCGTGGTGCTCGGCACCACCGGCTACGCCTGGGGCACGCTGCGCAACCTGAACAACGGGCTCTCCGGCAGCGACGTGATCGGCAGCGGGCTGAACTCGCCCGACGGCGCCACCGACGTGCTGCTCATCGGCAACGACAGCCGCACCGACGCCGACGGCAACCCGCTGCCCGAGGACGTGCTCAGGACCCTGCGCACCACCGACGACGAGGGCGGCGACCTCACCGACACGATGATCCTCATGCGCATCCCCAACGGGGGTCAGCGCGCCAGCGCGGTGTCCTTCCCGCGCGACACCCTCGTGGAGCTCGGCAACGGCTACGGGGAGCAGAAGCTGAACTCCGCGCTGGGTCGGGCCAAGAGCGAGGCGCGGCACGAACTGGAGGCCGAGGGCGTCACCGATTCCCGGGAGCTGGAGCTGCGGTCCAAGGCCGAGGGCCAGAAGTTCCTGATCAAGACCATCGAGGAGCTGGCGGGCGTCAGCATCGACCACTACGCCGAGGTCAACCTGCTGGGCTTCCACGACATCACCACGGCCGTCGGCGGCGTCGACGTGTGCCTGCTGGAGGACGTGGACGACAGCGACTACTCCGGCGCGGTCTTCGAGGCGGGCCCGCAGACGATCGCGGGCGCCGACGCCCTGGCCTTCGTCCGCCAGCGGCACGGACTGCCCCGCGGCGACCTGGACCGCGTCGTGCGCCAGCAGGTGTTCATGTCCGGGCTGGCGGGCAAGATGCTCTCCAGCGGGACCCTGAGCGACCCGACCAAGCTCAGCGCGCTGATGGAGGCGCTGAAGAAGTCCGTCGTGCTGGACCAGGGCTGGGACGTCGTCGACTTCGCCCAGCAGATGTCGGGCATCGCGGGCGGCGACATCGACTTCCAGACCATCCCGGTCGAGCTGGTCGGCGAGTCCGGTGTGGAGGACGTCGAGGCGAACCCGCGCGAGGTCAAGCAGTTCGTCGACAACCTGCTGCTGCCGCCCGCCGAGCGGCAGGCCAAGGAGCAGGCGGCCAAGGCCGCCGAGGAGCAGCGCAGCGGCACCACGGTGAGCGTGTTCAACGCCTCCGGGGAGACCGGGCTCGCGAGCGAGGTGCTCAGCGCGCTGAGCGAGGAGGGCTTCGCCCAGGGCGGCAGTTCCAACGCGGACTCGATGCCCAGCTCGCTGGTCTACCACGCGCCGGGCGACGAGGCCGTGGCGCAGCAGGTGGCCGACTCGCTCGGCGGACTGCCGCTGCGGGAGAGCAGCAACCTCGGGCAGGGCACCGTCGAGGTCTACGTCGGCGGCGACTACCAGGGCCCCGGCGCGCAGAACTTCGCCGGGCGCGGGCAGATCCGGCTCGACGGTCCGCGCCCGCTGCCCGCGCAGCAGAACCCGAACGGCCCGGAGGAGCCGATCACCGCCGGCGGGGTCCCCTGCGTGAACTGATCACCGACACCGCCGCGCCGACCGCCGAACGCCCGCGCTCGGCGGGCCGCTCCCGCTAAGGTGGATCGACCTGTGATCGGCCCGCCGCGGGGCGTCCGACCGGGCCGGGTCGCCGCACCGGGGGAGGGATCGTGGCCGACGAACAGCTGCCGCCCGACCGCGCGGACGCGCGGGCACCGGAGTCGGCGGCGGCGCGGCCGCCCCGGGGACGGCGATTGCTGCGGATCGGCGGCCGGGCCCTGCTCGCGCTGCTGTCCGCGTGCGCGCTGGCCGTGACCGCCGCCGGGTGGACCGCGCTGGACCAGCTCAGCGGCGAGGTGAGCAGCTCGGAGGTCCTCGTCGAGGAGCCGCCGGACGCGCCCCGGGCCGACGACGGCGCCACCGACGTGCTGCTGGTCGGCAGCGACAGCCGCACCGACGCGCGGGGCGAGCCGCTGCCGCTGGACGTGCTGCGCGCCCTGCGCACCGAGAGCACCAGCGGGCTCAACACCGACACCCTGATCCTGCTGCGCGTCCCGCACGACGGTGCGCGACCCACCGCGGTCTCGCTGCCCAGGGACACCTCGGTCCCGGTGCCCGGAGGCGG
Organism: Saccharopolyspora antibiotica; assembly: GCF_047200635.1. NCBI lineage: Bacteria > Bacillati > Actinomycetota > Actinomycetes > Pseudonocardiales > Pseudonocardiaceae > Saccharopolyspora > Saccharopolyspora antibiotica. The sequence goes on from NZ_JBJZOI010000020.1 coordinate 56,489, forward strand.
CACCCAGAAGATCAACGCGGTGTACGGCCTGGCGAAGGCGGCCGCGGGTCGGCGAGGCGCGGACGAGGCCGCGGCGCGACTGGCCGGGCAGCGAGCCCTGGTGCGCAGCGCGCAGGACCTCGCCGGGGTCCGGGTGGACCACTACGCGGAGGTGAACCTGCTCGGCTTCTACGAGGTCACCGAGGCTCTGGGCGGGGTCGAGGTGTGCCTGCGGCAGGCGACCAGCGACAAGGACTCCGGCGCCGACTTCGCCGCGGGCAGGCAGACGGTCTCGGGCGGTGACGCGCTGGCCTTCGTCCGCCAGCGGCACGGGCTGCCCCGGGGGGACCTGGACCGGATCGTGCGCCAGCAGGTGTTCCTGGCGGCCGTGACGCACGAGCTGCTGTCCACCGGGACGCTCACCGATCCGGCGAAGCTGGCGGAGCTGCGGGACGCGGCGGGGCGGTCGGTGGTGCTCGACCGGAGCTGGGACATCGCCGGGTTCGCCGCGCGGATGGAGGACCTCGCCTCGGGCGGCGTGCGGTTCGTCACGCTGCCGGTGCGCTCCACGGCCGCGCGCGACGAGCACGGGCAGAGCGTGGTGGCGGTGGACCGGGCCGAGGTCCGCGAGTTCGTCGCCGGGCTGGTCCACCCCTCCGGTTTCTCCGGCGGCGGCGCGGTCGCCCTGGACGGGGGCGCCCGCCGCGCGGCCCCCGCGCCGCGGAACCCCATCACCTCCGACGGCATCCCCTGCGTGAACTGACCGCTCCCGATCCGGTCCCGTCGACGGGGAGGCCGCCGGCCACCGGCACCCCGGCGACGGCCGCGGCGACGGGCTCCTAGGCTGCGGGGATGAGCATCACGCAGGCACTGCTGGGGCCGCTGGTGGCGGCGGGATCGCCGAAACCGCTGATCACGCACTACGACGACGCCACCGGCGCGCGCGTGGAGCTGTCCCGGGCCACCGCCGCGAACTGGGCGGCGAAGACGGCGAACTGGCTCGTGGACGAGCTGGACCTGGAACCGGGTGCGCCGGTCTCGGTGGCGCTGCCCGCGCACTGGCAGACCCTCGGGGTGCTGCTGGGCGCCTGGTGGTGCGGGGCGCACGTCGTCGCCGAGCCCGCGGGTGCCGAGGTCGCGTTCGCGCCCGCCACCGCCCTGGAGTCCGGGGCCGGGGCGCACGTCGTGGCCGCGGTCGGGCTGGACCCGATGGGTGGGCCGGTGCGCGGACTTCCCGCCGAGGTCGTGGACTACGCCACCGACATCCGGGTGCACGGCGACGACTTCGCCCCGCGCGGCCCGGTTCCCGGCAGCGCCCCCGCGCTCTGCGGGTCCAGCGTGGACGAGGTGCTGGGCAGGGCCGCGGAGCGGGCGGCGGCGCTGGGCGTCGAACCGGGCGCCCGGGTGCTGTCCGCATTGGAGTGGACGCTGCCCGGGGGCGTGCTGGACGGGCTCCTGTCCGTGCTGTCCGCCCGGGGTTCCCTGGTGCAGGTGAGCAACCCGGACCCGGCGAAGGCCGAGCGCCGCCGCGCGGACGAGCGCACGACCGTCGAGCTGGGCGGCTGACCGCCGCTGGCGCCGGGCCGGACGCGCGTCACCGGCCGACCCCCGCCGCGGAGCCGTCGCCGCGAACCCCTCCCCCGGTTCGCGGCGCTCCCGCGAGGCGGCGGCTCAGGCGTTGACGGCGGCCCGGTCCGAGGTACCGCGGTTCCGGAACAGGCCCGGCACGGTGTAGGCGGATCCGCTGAAGCCGAGCGCGAGGCTGGCCGCGGCGAGCACCAGCACGTACTCGAAACCACCGTCGGTGGCGAAGAAACCGCTGCTGAGGTGCGCGGTCACCAGGGCGCCGAGCATGATCGCCGCCAGCAGCACCCCGGCGACGGGCAGCAGCACGCCGAGGATCAGCGCGAGCCCGCCGAGCAGTTCCACCAGTGCCGTGAACCAGGCCGCGATCCCGGGCAGCGGGATGCCCATCTGCTCGAAACCGCTGCCGACGTTGCCGATCCCGTTGAGCACGAACTTCTGGTAGGCGTGCAGGACGAAGGTCACGCCGATGACCAGCCTGGCCAGCAGGAGCGCGGCGTCGCGGAGGTGGTGCTGCATGGATTCACCTTTCGAGGGGGCTCGATGTACCGACCGCCCAGCATATACATGAAACTTCAAGTAAAAGTCCGAATGGGAAACTGGTCACGGCTCCCGGGCGCGAAGTTCGGCCGCCCGACGGCGCACCCGGCCTCCGATCGTCGCAGCGGGGGCACAACTTACCCGCAGTAAGATACCGTCCAGTAGCATGTGCGCCGTGCGCGACGAGACGACCTTGTTCCACCGCGAGGGCTTCCACCGCGACGAGGAGCTGTTCCTCCCCACCGAGGCGGCCGGCAACCCGTGGGGCGAGCTCACCGGTGGCGGACCGATCGCCGGGCTGGTCGCCCGGGCCGCGGAGCTCTCGCTCGACGAGCCGGACCTGTTCGTCGCGCGGCTCACCGTCGACCTGCACCGCCCCGTGCCGCGCCGCCCGCTGGCCGTCGCCACCCGCACCGCGCGCGCCGGCAAGCGGCTGCGGATCGTGGAGATCACCCTCACTCAGGAGGGCACCGAGGTCACCCGCGCCACCGCGCACGTCTTGCGGCGCGGCGAGGCCGACGGCGAGCCGGGCACCGGCGGCGTGCCGTTCCCCGGCCCCCGCGATCTGCCCGAGGGCTCGTTGCTGCCCGCCGAGCTCGGGCTGCGCTGGGGCGTGCACGACGTGGTGCGGGTCCGCTGGGTGCGCGACCAGCTGTGCACCGAGGACACCACGCAGGCCTGGATGCGGATGCCGCTGGAGCTGCTCCCGGACGAGCGGACCAGCGCGCTGAGCCGGACCGCGATCCTGGTGGACTGCATCAACGCGGGCAGCCCCGCGGGCACCCTGTTCGGCCCCTTCATCAACAGCGACCTGACGCTGTACCTGCACCGCGCCCCCGCCGGGGAGTGGCTCGGCCTCGAGATGGCGCGCGACGTCGAGAGCAGCGGCCTCGGCGTGGCTCGGGCCCGGTTGTTCGACGAGCTCGGCCCGGTCGGGACCGCGCAGGAAGCCGTGCTCGTGCACCGGCTCGGCTGAGCCACCCCGCCACCGGATCGCCTTTCGCTCCGCGCATTCGTTACGTGACTAGTACCCGCTTCACCGGAAAAGGTCATCATTCAGGTGGGGCATTGTGTCCCGCAGCCGCTTCCTAGCAAGGTGATCACCGGTACGAATCCGTGCCGTGGAACCGTCGTGGAGGCATTGATGGACGAGCGCGCCGTCGTCGAGGTCTACGAAACTCCGATGCTCGTGGAAATCGTCGAATTACCTGAGACGAATTCCGCCGAGACCTTCTCGAACCAACCGGATACTGGTCCCGACGCCAGAATGGAATGAACATGCTGCACCAGGAATCGGGATGGGTCGTCCTCCCCGACGCGCCGACGCCGAAGAACGTGGTCGACGCCTTTCCCGCGCGGGGCCGGATCGTGCTCGCGCACGCCTCGGGCAACCCGTGGCTGATCGGCCGCTTCCCGCACGAGGACCTGGTGCCAGTGGCGCTCGGACCGGTCCGGGTGGCGCTGCTCGGGCACTGCCCGATCGACGCCACCCGCCTCACCGCGATCGTGCGCGAGCTGCGCTCGGTGGCCGATCTGGACGCGGTGCTGCACCGGCTGCCCGGCGGCGTGCACCTGGCCGCCTCGATCGGCGGGGAGGTGCGGGTGCAGGGCGGCATCTCCGGCCTGCGCCAGGTCTTCCACACCCGGATCGGTGGTGTTCCGATCGCCGGTGACCGCGCCGACCTGCTCGCCGAGCTGGCCGGGACGGGCATCGACGAGCAGGCGCTGGCGCTGCGGGTGGCGGTCGGCGGCGCGAGCCCGCCGCTGGACCGGCGGACGGTCTGGGCCGGGGTGCGCGCGGTCCCGCCGGAGGCGTACCTGCGGCTGGCACCCGACCGGGCGGACCTGGTCACCTGGTGGCGCGCTCCCGAACCGGACGTGGGGCTGCGGCGCGGGGCGTGGATCACCCGCGAAGCGCTGGACGAGGCCGTCGGCGGGGGCGCGGGGGACGGCGCCGCAGCGGATCTCTCGGGCCGGATGGATTCCACCGCGCTGTGCTTCCTGGCGGCGCTGCGGAATCCCGAACTGGTCACCCTGCACCGGCGGGAAATCGAGCGGAACGCCGCGCAGGAACGGTGCGCGATCGAGGCCGCCGAGCAATTGCCGACGGCCTCCCACCTCGTGCTCGACGCGCGGGACGTACCCGCCCCGTTCGACGATCCGGGAATTCCCGCGGACGTGGAACAACCGTCGTCCGCGGTGCGCGAAATCGCGCGAATCCGCCGTTGTGCGGAGTTGCTCGGAGAACGCGGAGTGCGGCGCTGGTTCGCGGGTTTCGGCGGTGATGAGCTGTTCTCCGACGCGCCCGGACATCTGCATCCGCTGCTGCGGCGGCGGCCCGTGAAAGCGCTGCGGCGGTTGCGCGGATACCGCTCCCGGGAGAGCTGGCCGCTGCTGCCGGTGCTGGGCTCGCTGCTGGCGGCGCACGACCCCGGGCACTGGTGGCAGGAGCAGGCCGACCACCTCACCGGGCCGCGCCCGGACCCCCGGCGGCCCGCGCTGGACTGGGGTCCCGTCCCGCTGCGCGCCGCGCCGTGGGCGAGCGCCGACGCGGTGGCCGCCGCCCGCTCCGCGCTGCGCCGCGCCGCCGCCGATGCCGAGCCGCTGGCGCCCGAACGGGGCCAGCACCAGCTGCTCACCGCGCTGCGCACCGCTGCCCCGGCGCACCGGCAGCTCGCCCGGCACTGCGCGGCGGCGGGGGTGCGGCTGGAGCTGCCCTACTACGACGACCGGGTGGTCGAAGCGGCGATCTCCGTACGCCCGGCGGAGCGGGCCTCACCCTGGCGGTGCAAGCCGCTGCTCGCCGAGGTCGTGCGCGGCACCGCGCCGGAGGACGTGCTGGCCGCGTCGATGCGCGCGGGCCGGGCTCCGGACGTCAGCGCGGACGTGCACATCGGGCTGCGCCGCAACCGCGGTGCCGTGCTGGCGCTGTTCGCGGACTCGGAGCTCGCCGCGCACGGCCTCGTCGACACCGGCGTGCTGCGCAAGCACCTGCTGGCGCCGCACCTGGATCCGCGCACCCTGCTCGCGGTGGAGCACCTGCTCGGCTGCGAGGCCTGGTTGCGCGGCGCCACCCGACGATCCTCCGGGAGGACCGATGCACCTGCGACTGCGTCCTGACGTCGACCCCACCGACGTGCGGGACGGAACCGTGCTGCTCGACGAGCGCACCGGCCGCCGCTGGCGGCTCAACCGCACCGGCACCCAGGTGCTGCGGGGGCTGCTGATCGGCCAGGACTCCGACCGGATCGCCGACGAGCTCGCCGACCGCCACCGCATCCCCGCTCACGTGGCGCGGCACGACGTCACCACGATCGTCGAGCGGCTCCGCGCGGCCTCGCTGCTGGAGGCGGCGCGGGGAGCGGAGCCGCTGATCACGCGGCGCTGAGCGGTGCGGGCGCCGGGCGGGGAGGCCCGAGGAGCCGGTCCCGCGACGCGAACGCAGCCGGAACCCTGCCGGTTCCCCGGCCAGCCCTACTCGACCTGAGACCGAAGGGCCTCGTGCTTGCCGTGGACCATGCTCTCCAGCTCCGCCTGGAAGGTCGCCATGGCAGCGCGGAGGCGGGCCCCGAGCTCGCCGGAGTCGGCGGCGAGGGTGCGCACCGCGAGCAGCCCGGCGTTGCGCGCCCCGCCCACCGACACGGTGGCGACCGGGACCCCGGCGGGCATCTGCACGATCGACAGCAACGAGTCCATCCCGTCCAGGTGCTTGAGCGGGACCGGTACGCCGATCACCGGCAGCACGGTCGCGGACGCCACCATGCCCGGCAGGTGCGCCGCGCCCCCGGCCCCCGCGATGATCACTCGGAGGCCCCGGCCGGCGGCGTCGCGGGCGTAGTCCAGCATCCGCTGCGGCGTGCGGTGCGCCGAGTACACCCCGACCTCGAAGGGCACGTCGAACTCGGCGAGCGCCTCCCCGGCGGCCCGCATCACCGGCCAGTCCGAGTCGCTGCCCATGATCACGCCGACCAGCGGTGCGTCCTGCGCCATCTCCAGTCCCCTCCCCCGCGCCGGTCCCGGCGCCTCGCTCGCGGGCCCGTTCACCGGGCCCCGCCCCATCCCACCAGCAGGACGGCGGCGGTCAGTGGACCGGGTGGCCGTCGGCCCACTCGCCGCGGGCGAGGAAGTGCGCGGCCAGCTCGGCCTCGCGGCGCACCGCGTCCATCCGCTCGCCCAGCACGGTGACGTGCCCGACCTTGCGGCCGGGGCGCTCGGCCTTGCCGTAGAGGTGGACCTTGGCGTGCGGGAAGCGGGCGAACATGTGGTGCATCCGCTCGTCGGGGCCCATCGCCGGTTCGGCGGGGGCGCCCAGCACGTTCGCCATCACCACGGCGGGCGCGGTGAGCTCGGTGCTGCCCAGCGGGTAGTCCAGCACGGCCCGCACGTGCTGCTCGAACTGCGAGGTGCGGGAACCCTCAATGCTGAAGTGCCCGGAGTTGTGCGGGCGCATCGCGAGCTCGTTGATCACGAGCCCGTCCTCGGTCTCGAACAGCTCCACCGCGAGGACGCCGACGACGCCGAGCGAGTCGGCGATGTGCAGCGCCAGGTCCTGCGCCTCGGCGCGCAGCCGCTCGGAGGCGTCCGGGGCGGGCGCGAGGACCTGCACGCAGATGCCCTCCGACTGCACGGTCTCGACCAGCGGCCAGGCCGCGCCCTGGCCGAACGGGGAGCGGGCGACCAGCGCCGCGAGCTCCCGGCGCAGCGCGACGCGCTGCTCCACGAGCAGCGGGGCACCGCCGGCGAGCAGTTCGCCGACGACGCGCTCGGCGCTCTCCGGGGACTCCAGCGTCCACACGCCGCGCCCGTCGTAGCCGCCGCGCGCGGTCTTGAGCACGCAGGGCCAGCCGTGCTCGGCGCCGAACTCCAGCACCTGAGCGACGTCGGTGATCTCGGCGAACGGCGGCACCGGCAGGCCGAGCTTCGCGAGCTCGCGGCGCATCACCAGCTTGTCCTGCGCGTGCAGCAGCGCGTCCGGGCCGGGGTGCACGGCCACCCCGGCGGCGACGAGCTCGCGCAGGTGCTCGCCGGGGACGTGCTCGTGGTCGAAGGTGACGGCGTCGCAGCCCTCCGCGAAGGTGCGCAGCGCCGCGAGGTCGGTGTGCTCGCCGAGCTGCACGTCCGGCGCGACCAGCGCGGCCGGGTCCTGCGGGGAAACGGCCAGCACCTTCAGCGACTGGCCCAGTGCGATCGCGGCCTGGTGGGTCATCCGCGCGAGCTGCCCACCACCGATCATGCCAACGACGGGAGTACGAGTGCGGTGGTCCACGAGCAGGGGAGCTTACTTCCCGCCCCGAGCCCGTCCCGCGCCGCACCCGAGGTCGGCGGCCCGCCCGCTCCGGCCGGGCGAGCGAGCCGCCGCCCCGGAGATCAGTCGAGCGAGCCCAGCAGGGAGCAGGCCGCGGCGTGGTCGTCCGGGAGACGGTCGCGGTGCACCCGCACCGGGCCGACCGGCGCCAGGCCGGGATCGCCCGCGATCCGCTCCCGCGCCTGCCGCCGCACCCGCTCGCACCGCTCCGCCATCCCGGGGTCGCTGCGGCCGAGCACCGCGGCGGTGTCGGGCCGCAGCAGCGCCGCCGTCTCCCCGGCGTCGAAGACGTCGCGGAGCACGTCGGCGACCAGCACCATCGCCATCATCAGCGGGTAGCCGCCGGTGTCCGGCGGAATCCCCACCGAGACCGTGACCAGCTCGTAGCGCTCCTCGGCGGGCCGGCCCGCCGCCCGCGCGGCGCGGTACACCTCGTGCAAGCGGGTGCGCAGGTAGGGCGGGGTGGTCAGCCCGGTGAGCGGATCCCGCACCTCGCTGCCGGCCACGTACTCCGCCTGCACCTCCGCCCAGCCGAGGGCGACCGGGCGCAGCACCCGAGCGGGCACCGCGTCCGGGTCCGGCGACACCAGCCCGTCGGCCCCGCCGCGCACCGCGTGCAGCGCCGCCACGTCCAGCAGCGCCTCGGCCAGCCCGACCCCGGCCTCCGCCCGCGCCGCACCGAGCCTGCCCAGCGGTTCGTCGAGGTCGTCGTCCAGCACCACCGCCCGGCACACCCGGTCCACGGCGCGCACTCCCCAATCGCTGGGGAAGGGCCAGCCCGCCGCGAGGCTCGCCGTCCGCCACCGGGCCCGCAGCGAGCGGTCGATCCCGTTGCACCCCTGAATCCAATCGCTCATCGCTCCCCCTTTTCTCCGCTCTGGAGACGACCTGCGGGTTCGGACATGACGGAACACTGCGTGCGAAGCGCTCGGAGGCGTCGATCACAATGGGCGGGCGCGGAATCACATCACGTCGGCGGATCGACGACTGATCGCGCGAATGGTTCGATGAGGCGGATCTGCTCCGATCAGCGGTATCCGGAGGGGCCCGGTCGGCGGGTTCGCGCGACGGGCCCGGGGCACCTCCCGGACCGCGCACCTCGCGCACGAACAGCGGCACAGCCCGGACAGCGGCACACACGAAGGAAGGTGCGGCGTGGCCACAGCCCCCGCCGAAGCGCAGGGTCCCAGCGACGGCGAGCTGATCGAGGCCGTTCGGCACGGTTCAACCGAGGCCTACGGCACCCTCTACGAGCGGCACGTCGCGGCCGCCCGCTCCATGGCCCGGCAGGTGGCGAGATCGCAGGCGGAAGCGGACGACCTCGTGTCCGAGGCGTTCGCGAAGGTGCTCGCCTCGCTGCGCGACGGGCGCGGCCCGACGACCGCGTTCCGCGCCTACCTGCTCACCTCGCTGCGCCACGTCGCCTACGACCGCACCCGGCGGGACCGGAAGCTCCAGCTCGCCGAGGACGTGACCGAGGTCTCCGGCGCCGACGTGAGCGAACCGTTCACCGACACCGCCGTGGCCGGGCTGGATCGCTCGCTGGCCGCGCAGGCCTTCGCCCGGTTGCCGGAGCGCTGGAAGACGGTGCTCTGGCACATCGAGATCGAGGGGGAAACCCCGTCGCAGGTCGGCCCGCTGCTGGGGCTCACCCCGAACGGCGTCTCGGCGCTGGCCTACCGGGCGCGCGAGGGGCTGCGGCAGGCGTACCTGCAGGTGCACCTGGGTTCGCTGGGCGACGATCCGGGAGCGGCTTCCTGCCGGGCGGCGGCGGACCGGCTGGGCGCGTGGACCCGGGGCGGGCTGTCGAAGCGGGAGACCGCGCAGGTCGACAACCACCTGGACGGCTGCCCCCGCTGCCGGGGGTTGGCCGCGGAACTCGCCGACGTCAACGGCGGATTGCGCGGGGTGATCGCCCCGCTGGTGATCGGGTCGGGCGCGACGGCCTACCTGCTCGCCGGTGGTGCCGCCCCGGCGACGGCCACCGCCGCGGCGAGCGGGAGTTCGGCGGCGGGCTCGGCGAGCTCGGCCCCCCGGCAGGCGGTGTCGGGGGTGGCCGCCTCGGCCGCGCTGGGCCTCGCGGTGGCGCTGGCGCTGACCTCGGCGACCGTCCCGCAGCAGCCGGTGGCCTCGGCGCCGCCACCTCCCCCGCCGCCCGCGGTGGCACCGGAGCGGCCCGCTCCCCGGCCCGCACCGCCCGCCCCCGCGCCCGACCCCTCCGTCCCGGCGCCCGCGCCCGCTCCGGTTCCGGCCCCGGAACCGGCCCCGCCGACCCCGGTGCTGCACGCGGAGGGGCCGGATCGTCCGTTGACGCTGGTGCCGGGCGGGGATCCGGCGGACCTGCCGATCACCGTCCGCAACGAGGGCACCGGGCCGTCCGAGCCCGTGACGGCGATCCTCGACCTGCCGCCGGGAGTGAGCTCGGAGATCCCCGGGGTGACCAGCGCCCAGGCCGGCCCCGCCTCGACCGGACCGGCCGCCGCCCGCGCGGCGGCGGCGCCTCCGGGCCCGCCGGTCCGCTGCCAGAGCTGGTCGGGCGGGTTGCAGTGCAGCTCGGAGCGCGGTCTGGAGCCGGGCGAGCAGCTCACCTTCGGTCTGCGCGCCAACGCCGCCGCCGACGCCACCGGTGGGGAGATCGGTGCCCGGGTGCTCGCGGGCGGGAACGTCGACCTGCGGCTCTCGGCGATCCAGGTGCGGATGCGCTCCGGGGACGGCGTGGACGTGGCGCTGTCGGCGACCCCGCGACCGCTGCACGACCTGGTGCTCGGCGAGGACGCCCCGGACGGGCCGCCGCTGCGGCTGCACCTGGAGGTGCGGAACACGGGCGTGACCCGGGGCCGCGCGGAGGCCGTGGCGACGCTGCCGGACGGCGCTCGGGCGCTGGGCGTTCCGCCGGAGTGCGCGCCGCTGCCGGACGGCGCCGAGCTGCGCTGCGCGGCGGAGCTCGACCCGGGCGAGTCCTACCGGGGGACGCTGTGGCTGGTGGGCCTGCCGGTCGCGCTCGGCGAGCACGCCGATGGCGAGGATCGCGAGGTCACCATCCCGGCGCGGGCCCGGCTCGGCACCGCCAGCGACACCGCCTCGGTCACGGCGCGGCTGTGGTTCCCTCGGCAGCCGGAGTCCGACTGCCCGCTGCCACCGGGCTGGCCGCTGCACCCGCCGCGGCCGGGTGACTGGCACTGCTGGCTGCCGCCGCTGCCGGAGCTCCCGGGTCTCCCGCAGCTCCCCGAGCCGTCCGCGCCGTCCGAGCCCCCGGAACGGCCCGGGACTCCCGCACCGGAGCCGACGCCCAGCGGCGAACCGGCCCCGGCGCCCGAACCGGAACCCGCGCCCGAACCGCCGCCCGGCCCCGAGCCGGACCGGCCGCTGCCTCCGCTCTCGCCGCGGCCGCCGTGGCACGAGTCGTGGTGGCCCCTGCCCGCCGGGAAGCTCTCCGGCTGATCGGCCGACGCGGACCGGGCGGCGCGGCCAACCCCGGACGGCGCCGGAGCGCGGTGACGACCAGTTGGAACGGGTGGTGCCGCCGCCGCTCCCGCGCGAGGAGATCGACGCCGGTCGCCCGCGCGGGGGAACGAGCCCGCGGCGAGGAGGCCGCCGAGGTTCCGCCACCCGCCGCGGGAGGGCCCGGAGGGAGCGGTCGTTAGCATGGCGGGGGTGTCCGCAGTCGAAGTCGTCCTGGCCAGGTTCCCGCGCGCGCTGCGGGACCGGGCGGTGCGGCACCGCGAGCTGGTCAAGTTCGCGATCGTCGGGGCGACGACGTTCTTCATCGACTCGGCGATCTTCTACGCGCTGAAGCTGACGATCCTGGTCCCGAAGCCGGTGACCGCGAAGGTGATCGCCGTGCTGGTCGCCACGATCGTCTCCTACGTGCTGAACCGGGAGTGGTCCTTCCGCACCAGGGGCGGCCGGGAACGCCACCACGAGGCCACGCTGTACTTCCTGTTCAGCGGCATCGGGGTGGCGCTGTACGCGGCGCCGCTGTGGTTCTCCCGGTACGCGCTGCACCTCCAGACGCCCTACACCAGCAGGCTCGTCGAGGAGATCGCCGACTTCACGGCCGCGCAGGTGGTCGGACTGGTCCTGGGCATGGTGTTCCGCTGGTGGGCCTTCCGGAAGTGGGTGTTCCCCGCCGACGACGCCGAGGACGAACCCGAGGGCGAGGATCAGCGCGGCCGGGACTCGATCTTCCAGGGGACGCCGAGCACGTCGTCGGCCCGGGCCACCGGCAGGTACACCTCGAACAGCGCCGGGCGGGCCTTGCTCAGCTCCAGGCGGCCGCCGTCGGCCTCCACCAGGGCGCGCGCCAGGGCGAGGCCGACCCCCGTGGACCCGCCGGCGGAGAACCCGCGCTCGAAGACGTAGGGCACCAGCTGGTCCGGCACGCCCGGTCCCGCGTCCCCGACCTCCACGACGACGGTGCCGCCGCCGTTGCGCGCGGTGAGCGTGACGGTCCCCTTGCCGTGGCGCACCGCGTTGTCCAGCAGCACTCCGATGGCCTCCCGCAGCCTCCCGGGCGTGGCCCTGGCCAGCAGCCCTTCCGGCAGCCGCTGGCGCAGCGAGCGGCCCTGGGCGCGCAGCGGCTCCCGCCACTCGGCGGCGACCGCGCTCAGCGCCTCGGACACGTCCAGCGGCTCGGCGTCCCTGGCGCGGGCGGCGGTGGCCGCGGCCAGCAGGTCGTCGAGCACGCTGGAGAGCCGCTCCGCCTGCTCCAGGGCGGCCGCGGCCTCCTCGGACACCTCGGGGTCCGGCACCTCGGCCAGCGCTTCCAGCCGCAGGTGCAGCGCGGTGAGCCTGCTGCGCAGCTGGTGCGAGACGTCACCGACGAGTTCCCGCTCCCGCTGCACCAGCTGGGACAGCGCCGCACCGGAGGCGTCCAGCGCGTCGGCGACCCGGTCCAGCTCCGGCACCTCGTGCCGCTTCGGGTCCGCCCGGAAGTCACCCGCGCCGAGCCGGGCCGCGCGGGCCGCGACGTGCCGCAGCGGATCAGCCAGCCGCCGCGCGGTCAGGCCCGCGACCACCATCCCGGTTCCCGCCGAGAGCACCACCAGCAGCAGCACCAGCCCGGCGACCTGCAACTGCTGGGTCCGCACGGGCGCGCTCGGGGTGGACAGCGTGACGGTGCCGCTCTGCACCATCGGCACGCTCTCGGTCAGCGGGGCCTTCCCCGGATCGGAGCCGTAGACGTACTCGTGGTCCCGGGTCCGCACGGTCAGCCGCGCGTCCCTCGGCACCGCGAGCAGCACCGACTCGACGTCGATCGGGCGGCGGGAGGCGACCTGCTCGTCCAGCGAGGTCGCGATCTGCTGCGAGCGGGTGGACAGGTCGGTGCGGGTGAAGTCCTCGACGAGCTTGAGCGCGGTCACGCCCAGCGGCAGCCCCAGGACCACCGCGGTGACCGCCACCGCCAGCAGCGTCGCGAACAGGATCCGCCGGTGCACGGTCAGTCCGCGTTGAACCGGAACCCGACACCGCGCACGGTGGCGATCCGCTGCTCGTCGGCGCGGCCGTTGCCGTCGCCGAGCTTCCGGCGCAGCCACGAGATGTGCATGTCCAGCGTCTTGCTGCCCTTGCGGCTGGCCTCGGGCCACACCTCGTCGAGGATCTCCTCGCGGGTGACGACCTGCCCGGCGTGCTGCATGAGCACCCGGAGCAGCTCGAACTCCTTGTTGGCGAGGCCGACCTCGTGCTCGTCGACGAGCACCCGGCGGGCCGTCAGCTCCAGGCGCACCCCGGACGCCTCCAGCGTCTCCGGGGAGCCGCGCCGCAGCAGCGCCCGGATCCGGGCCATCAGCTCGGCCAGCCGGAACGGCTTGGCCACGTAGTCGTCGGCGCCCGCGTCGAGGCCCACCACGAAGTCGACCTCGTCGGTGCGCGCGGTGAGCATCAGCACCGGGATGCCGCGGCCCTGCGCGCGCAGCCTCCGGCACACCTCCAGCCCGTCCATCTCGGGCAGGCCCAGGTCGAGCACCATCAGGTCGATCCCGCCCGAGGACGCCTCCTGCAACGCCGAGGGGCCGTCCGCGATGACGCGCACCGAGTAGCCCTCCCGCTGCAGCGCCCTCGACAACGGCACAGCAATGGCTGGGTCGTCCTCGGCCAGCAGCACTACGCTCACGCGCCCCAGCCTAGAGGTCCGTCATGATCACGTCGGGCCGCTAGGCGGGAACCTCCCGGCGCCAGCTCTGGTAGCGGCGCCGCGCCCGGGGCGATGCCGGGCGCGAACCAGCAGGTCCGGGGCGCGGTGAGGCCGCGGGCAACCAGTAGGGTTCGGACCGTGACGATCGTCGACGACCTCGCTCTGGCCCGGCACCTCGCGGACCTCGCGGACGCCATCACCGCCTCCCGGTTCCGCTCCCGGGACCTGGCGGTGGACCGCAAACCGGACCGCACCCCCGTCACCGACGCGGACCTCGCGGTGGAGGACGCGGTGCGCGCCGCGCTCGCCGAGCACCGGCCGGGCGACGAGATCGCCGGGGAGGAGCGCGGCGGGCAGGTCGGCGCGGGCCGGACCTGGGTGCTGGATCCGATCGACGGCACGAAGAACTTCCTGCGCGGGGTGCCCGCCTGGGCCACGCTGCTCGCGCTGGTGGAGGACGGCTCCCCCGTGGTCGGGATGATCAGCGCGCCCGCGCTGGGCCGCCGCTGGGAAGCCGCCTCGGGGCGGGGCGCGCAGGCCGGGCCGCCCGGGTCCCCGGAGCCGATCTCGGTCTCCGGGGTGGGCGAGCTCGCCGACGCCTACGTCTCGACGACGCACCTGGGCACCTGGGTGGAGCACCACTCCCGGGAGTCCTACCTGCGGCTGGTGGACGCCTGCTGGGAGAACCGCGCGTTCGGGGACTTCTGGCAGCACTGCCTGGTCGCCGAGGGCGCCATCGACCTCGCCGCCGAGCCGATCGTGAACCCCTGGGACGTGGCGGCGGTGCAGGTGATCGTGCAGGAGGCGGGCGGCACCTTCACCGACCTCAGCGGCGAGCGCACCTTCCAGGGCGGTTCCGCCCTGAGCAGCAACACCCGCCTCCACGACGGCGCGTTGGCGCTGCTGCGCCGCTGAGTCAGGGCGCGGGGGTGCCGTGCGGCGGGGTCGCGGGCTCGTGGGAGACCGCCGGGGCGGCGGGGCGCTCCGGGTCGGCGGGGCCGATCGCGCCGCGCAGCGCCTGGGTCCAGGTGAGCCTGCCGAACAGGTAGAAGCAGGCGACCTGCTCGCTGCTGAACCGCGCCCAGTCGTAGCGGTTGCCCTGCTCGCGCCAGAACACCTCCCAGGCGGGGCCGCCCTCGGCCTCCTCGCGCAGCAGGCACCAGGTGTGGTCGGCCTCGGCCCCGATCGAGACGAGCTCGGCGGGCACGCCCAGCTGGACCAGCCAGCCGAGCAGGCTTTCGGTGTTCACTGCACGATCTCCTCGGTGACCTCGGGCCCCCTCCGGGGCGCGCGCTCGGACATCGGCCGGGTGGGCCGCTCGGGTTCGACCTGGCCCCCGGCCCGGTCCGCGGCCTCGATGACCTGGCGGTCCAGCCGCAGCGTGCCCGCCTCGGCCGCGAGCCGGTCCGCGGTGAGCTCGACGAGGTGCCCCAGCGCCACCAGCTCCGCCGCCGGGTGCGTCAGCCGGTACCGGGTCCCGCCGCCGCGCTCGCCGAACCGGGGCGCCGCCGTCGAGCGCCACACCGGCAGCGGCCGCAGCACCCGGTACCGGCGGTAGGGCAGCTCCAGGTGCTCCGGCGGCAGACCCCGGCAGGTGAACGCGGTGCCCTCGGGCGCCGCGATCCGCTCCTCACCGGAGCCGAGCAGGTCCAGCACCGCCTCCGGTTCCAGCACGATCGGCTCGGCCGGTGCCGGGACCGCCTCCTCCGCCGGTTCGCGGTGCCCGCCGGGCCCGTGCCCCTCGGCGAAGTCCTCCGGCTTCGGCAGCCCCTCCGCCTCCGGCGCCGCGACGAACTCCCCGGAGCGGGCGCGGGCCAGGGCCTCGCGGTCGTCGACGAGCTCGGTGCGCGGGTGGTCGCGCGGCGGGAAGCCGCTCCCGTCCGCCGGCGCGGGGACGGGCAGCTGGCGGCTGGCGTGCGCGGCGGCGACGGGCAGGTAGCCGATCGGGAACTGGTGCAGCCGGAACGCCACCGCCTCCGCGCGGTCTCCCCGCCGGGGTCGCTCCGGCGGCGGGGCCGGGGGCCGGGGGCCGAATCGACCGCCCGGCGGCTGCGGTCGCGAGGCGGCCGGAGCGCCCCACCGGCCGCGCTCCGGCTGCCGGGCGGGGGCCTGCGGCGCCGAAGTCCAGGCCCGCCGCACCGGGTGCGGGGCGGTCACCGAGGCCGGGTCGACCCCGTCCGGTGTCCAGCCGGTCCGACCGCTCACGGACACCGGACCGGTGTGCTCGGCGTCGCCGCGCCACCCGCCGCGAGGGCGCTCCTGGGGCGCGCTCCTGCCCGCACCGGTCATCCCGGGATCATCCGTGGTCACGGCCCCTCCCCTTTCGCAGACGCCCGGCGGCGTGGTCCGGCACCGCCCCGGAGGGCACCGGAGCGCGGACCGCACGCCGTGCGTCGATGGTTCCATGCCCGCCCCGTCCTCCGGGAGCCGGACCGAGCCGCCGGGCACGGGGTGGGAGGATCCGTCGCATGGTGGCGATCGCGTACGAGGACCTCACTCCGGGCCGGGTCTTCGACCTGGGCTCGGTCCGCGTCGACCGGGACGAGATGGTGGAGTTCGCCCGGCGCTTCGACCCGCAGCCCTTCCACCTCGACGAGGAGGCGGGCCGCCGCTCCGTGCTCGGCGGGTTGTGCGCCTCCGGCTGGTACACGGCCTCGCTGTGGATGCGCGCCTACGTGGATCACGTGCTGGCCGGGTCGACCTCGCAGGGCTCGCCCGGTGGCAACGAGCTGTCCTGGACGGCCCCGGTGTTCCCGGACGACGAACTCCGCTTCGGCATGGTCGTCAACAACGCGCGCCTCGCCCGGAGCAGGCCGAACCTGGGACTGGTGGAGATCAGCGGCACCGCCGACCGCGACGAGGAGCGGGTGCTGCGCTTCACCTTCGTCGGCATGTTCGGCACCAGGGCATGACCGGGTGAGCGATCGACCCCCGAGCCCGGGGTGCGGGCGGGTCGCGCGCGTCAGTCCGAGATCAGCGCCTTGACCACCCGGGAAGGGCTGGGACGACCGAGCTGCCGGGCCATCCAAGCGCTGGTGTCCGCCAGCGCCGCGAGATCGACGCCGTGGCGGACGCCGAGGCCGTCGAGCATCCACACCAGGTCCTCGGTGGCGAGGTTCCCGGTGGCCGACTTCGCGTACGGGCAACCGCCGAGCCCGCCCGCCGAGGAATCCACCGCGGACACCCCGGCCCGGAGCGCGGCCGCGGTGTTCGCCAGCGCCTGCCCGTAGGTGTCGTGGAAGTGCACCGCCAGTCGCGCGGGCGGGATCCCGGCCGCGTCGAACGCGCGCAGCACCGCCTCCACCTGCCCGGGGGTGGCGACGCCGATCGTGTCGCCGAGCGAGAGCTGCTCGCACCCCAGCTCCAGCAGCCGCCGACCCGCGGTCACCACCTGCTCCACCGGCACCGGCCCCTCCCAGGGGTCGCCGAAGACCATCGACAGGTACCCGCGCACCGCGAGTCCCTCGGCCACCGCGCGGCCCACGACCGGCTCGAACATGGCGAACTGCGCGTCGAAGCCCCGGTTCAGGTTCCGGCGGCTGAAGGTCTCGGTGCCGGCGGCGAAGATCGCGATGTCGGTGACCCCGGCCCGCAGCGCGCGGTCCAGCCCCCGCTCGTTGGGCACCAGCACCGGGTAGCGCACGCCCGGGCGGCGGTCCAGCCCGGCCAGCACGTCGGCCGCGTCGGCGAGCTGCGGCACCCAGTCCGGGTGCACGAAGCTGGTGGTCTCCACGACCCGCAGCCCGGCCTCGGCGAGCCGGTGCAGGAACTCCAGCTTCACCTCCAGCGGCACCACCTCCCGCTCGTTCTGCAGGCCGTCGCGCGGCCCGACCTCCCAGATCGTCACCTCGGCGGGCAGCCCCCCGGGCTCCGGCGGGGGAACCGTCGCGGGCAGTCCCAGGTCCAGTGCGCTCATCGCTGCTCCCAGCGGTCCTGGTCGTCGTGCTCGGATCCGTCGTTGACCTCCCGGTAGAGCAGCGTGTGCACCTGCTCCACCCGGGGGATGTCGTCGAACTCCAGCGGCTCGTCGGAGGCGGACTCGACGACGAGCGTTCCGCAACCGAACATCCGGTCCACGATCCCGTGGTTGAACCGGACGCTGTTGATCCGCCACATCGGGATGTCCACGCCGCTGCGGGTGAACACGCCCTCGCGGACCATGAGCCGCCGCGAGGTGACCACGAAGTGCGTGGTGCGCCAGCGGACCAGCGGTGCCAGCGTCCACCAGATCACCAGGACGCCGCCGACGACGCCGAGCGCGATCCACATCGGCAGCTCCCACGCCGACCCGGCGGCCAGCGCCGCCAGGTAGGCGCCGCCGCCGATCACGACCAGGAACAGCAGCACCGGCAGGACGAGCATCTTCCAGTGCGGGTGGGTGTGCACCACCACGTGCTCGTCTTCGCCCAGCAGGCTGTCCGGATAGGCCACCCGAGATCCCTCCCTCGTTCTCGCCGCTGATCACGCTACCCGGGTCGGCTCGCCGGGCGGCGAGCGATCAGCGCGGCCGCAGGTGCACCACGTCCCCGGCGGAGACCGGCGTGTCGGCGCCGTCGGCGCCGCGCACCACGAGGCGGCCGCCCGCGTCCACGCCGGTGGCGGTGCCGAGCAGCTCGCGCTCGCCGAGCTGCACCCGGACCCGCTGGCCGAGGGTGCCGCAGAACCGCTGGTAGCGGTCCAGCAGGCCACTGGTGAGCACGTCCCCGCCGTGCGCCCGCCACCGGTCGTCCACGGCTGCCAGCTCGGTGAGCAGCCGGACCGCGAACTCCTGGCGGTCGACCTCGACCCCCTGGTCCGCCAGCGAGGTGGCGGGCAGCCCGCCCGCACCGCGCGGCAGGTCCTCGGGGCCGTGGTGCACGTTCACCCCGATGCCGAGCACGACGGCCAGGCCGTCGGGGGTCGGGACCGCCTCGGCGAGGATGCCCGCGGCCTTCCGCCACTCCTGCCCGTCGCCGAGCAGCAGGTCGTTGGGCCACTTCAGCGCGGCGGGCACGCCGTACATCTCCCGCACGGTCCCGGCCAGGGCGATCCCGGCGAGCAGCGGCAGCCAGGACACCGCCTCGGGCGGCACGCCGGGGCGCAGCACGACGCTGACGTGCAGCCCGCGCCCGCGCGGCGAGGTCCAGGTGCGGTTCAGCCTGCCGCGCCCGGCGCGCTGCTCCTCGGCGAACAGCGCGGTGCGGTCCGCCGCGCCCCCGGCTGCCGCGGCGGCCAGGTCGGTGTTCGTCGACCCGGTCGTGGTGACCACGTCGAGCGCGGCGTAGGGCCCCTCGTCGACCAGACGTCCGCGCAGCTCCGCCGCGTCGAGCAGTGCAACCATGCCGCCAGGTTAACCAGCGCCCCGTCCCGGGCCACCGCGCGCCGACGCCCAGCCCTCGTCCTGTCGCCCCGCCCGGCCGACGGCGAAGCAGCGACCACCGGAGCGACCGGCACCGCCGCGTCCCAACACTTTCGGCCGTGGTCCACCGGTGATCCGCGGCCATAGAGTCGCCGCCGAGATCACCGGAGGTGGGCCGTGCCGACATTCCTCTCCCCGCGCCGAGCGTCCGGGGCCCTGCTGTGCGCGACGCTGGTGGCGCTGCCCGCACCGGCCGTCGCCGCGCCGGAACCCGCGCCACCGCGCAGCGAACCGCTCCTCGCCGGGTACCCGGTGCGCGAGACGGTCTGGGTGGACACCGGCCTGGACGGCGACGGGAACGGCACGACCGACCGGGTCGCCGTGGACATCGCGCGCCCCCGCACCGACGCGCCCGCGCCGGTGATCATGGACGCGAGCCCCTACTACTCGTGCTGCGGACGCGGCAACGAGAGCGAGCTCAAGACCTACGACGAGCAGGGCCGCCCGGAGGGCTTCCCGCTGTTCTACGACAACTACTTCGTGCCGCGCGGCTACGCGACGGTGCTGGTGGACCTCGCGGGCACGAACCGCTCCCAGGGCTGCGCGGACGTGGGCGGGCCCTCGGACGTGACCTCGGCGAGGGCGGTGATCGACTGGCTGAACGGCCGCGCGGCGGGCTACGACGCGGCCACCGGAGGCGCCGAGGTCGGTGCGGGCTGGGCCACCGGGGACGTCGGCATGATCGGCAAGTCCTACGACGGCACGATCGCCAACGGCGTGGCCGCGACGGGCGTCGAGGGGCTGCGCACGATCGTGCCGATCGGCGCGATCAGCTCCTGGTACGACTACTACCGCTCCGACGGGGTGTCCTTCGGCGCGAACCCGAGCGGCCTCGCGGACACCGTCGAGGAGGGCGGCAGGCCCGGGTGCGAGCCCGTCAAGCAGCGCCTCGACGAGGGCGCTCCGGCCAGCGGTGACGTCACCGGCCTGTGGACCGAGCGCGATCACGCGGCGGGCGCCGGGAACGTGCGCGCCAGCGTGTTCGCGGTGCACGGGCTCAACGACCTCAACGTGAAGACCGTCCAGTTCGGCCAGTGGTGGGACGCGCTGGCGCGGCACGACGTCCGGCGCAAGGTCTGGCTGAGCCAGACCGGGCACGTCGACCCGTTCGACTTCCGCCGCGCCGAGTGGGTGGAGGTGCTGCACCGCTGGTTCGACCACGAGCTGCTCGGGCTGGACAACGGCATCGACACCGAACCGGCCGCCAGCGTGGAGCGCGCCCCCGACGAGTGGTCCGACGAACCCGGCTGGGCCGGGGAGTCCGCGGAGGCCACCGCGCTGCACCCGGTGCCCGGTCCCGCCGAGGGCCTCGGCGGGATCTCCGCCGCGCCCGCCCCGCCGGGCGCGCGCACCGCGTTCACCGACGACCCGCGCCAGGACGAGCACGACTGGGCGCGGCACCCCGACGCGGCCTCCCCGGCCCGAGCGCTGTTCACCAGCGCTCCGCTGGCCCAGGACCTGCGGCTGGCCGGCACCGGTTCGATCTCGGTGACCGCGAGCCCGGCCACCTCCAGCGCGCACCTGTCCGCGCTGCTGGTGGACTACGGTCCGGCCACCACCCGCGACCACCTCGGCGACGGCGAGGGCATCCGCACCCTGGACTCCGAGTCCTGCTGGGGCGAGAGCCGCGAGGGCGACGACGCCTGCTACCGGGACACGGAGGCCACCACGACCGACGTGGACTACCAGGTGCTATCGCGCGGGTGGGCCGACCTCGCCAACCACGCCTCGCTGTCCGCGGAAACCCCGCTGGAGCCGGGCACGTCGTACGAGATGACCTTCCGGCTTGCCACGACCGATCACGTCATCCCCGCCGGGCACCGGCTGGGCCTGATCATCGGCGGCACCGACTCGGCGTTCATCGTGGCGCCGGACGAACCGGGCCGGGTCGAGCTCGGGCTGGCGGGCACCTCGGCCTCGCTGCCGGTGGTCGGTGGTCCCGCCGCCGCGGCGGAGGCAGGCCTGTTCGCCCCCGCCGAGGGCACCGCCGGGGTCCGCCCGGACCGGCTCCCGGCCCGCCCCCTGGTGCGCCTCAACGGCGACGGCTTCGCCCGCTGAGAGCTCGTCCCCGGTCGTGCGGTCGCCGATCCGACATGACCAGCGGCGTCAGGCCGCCGAGCGGAGCACCGCTCGGCGACCTGGCGGCACGGCGAGCCTCGGCGCCTTCCCCGCGAGGACAGCGATGTCGCCGTGCGGGCGGCCGCACCGGAGATCGCTCCCGCGACGAGGAAGCCGCCGAGGGTTCCGCCGTCCGCGCCCCGACCGGGCGGGGCGCGTCGGGTGGGGAGCCGTCAGCCCGTGACGAGGCTCAGGCCGAAGGCGCTGAGCGCCTCGCCGACCGGCTGGAAGTACGTGGTCCCGCCGGAACTGCAGTTGCCGGAACCGCCCGAGGTCATGCCCTGGGCCTGGTTCCCGCTGATGAACGAGCCGCCCGAGTCACCGGGCTCGGCGCACACGTTGGTCTGGGTCAGCCCGCTGACCGAACCCTCCGCGTAGCGGACGGTCTGGTTCAGCGCCCGCACCGTGCCGCAGTGCCAGCCGGTCGTCGAACCGGAGCGGCAGACCGAGGACCCGGTGGGGGCGACGCTGTGCCCGGAGACGACCCGCGCGCTGCCGTTGTACATGTTCACCCACGGCCGGGCCGTCCAGTTGCTGTTCGCCGAGACCCAGGCGTAGTCGTTGCCGGGGAACGAGGACCCCTGGAACGAGCCGAGCGCCGCCTGGTTGTAGCCGGAGGCCGAGGTGCCCCGGGTGCCGCAGTGCCCGGCGGTGACCATGCCCGAGCCACCGGAGGAGGTGCGCACCGGGAAGCCGACCGAGCACCGGCCACCGCCCATGTAGTAGGCGTCCCCGCCGACCAGGTCGTAGAGCGGGCGCGGCGCCTCGTCGACCTCGCGGACCCGCACCGGCGCGCCCGCGGTCGCCTCGGCCAGGTAGTCGTCGGCGGCCGCGTCCCGGGTCGCGGCGTGCACGTCGACGACCACGGTGTTCGCCCGCTCGTCCACGTACCAGCCGGTGATCGACGCCGGGGCGCTGGCCTCGGTGCGGTCCAGCTCGGCCAGGGCCGCGTCGAGCTCCGCGCTGCTGTGCCGCACGAGCTGCGCCCGCGCCCCGGCGCGCTCGACCTCGGGGATCTTCGCGGCGTCGGTGACGCCGACGACGAGGTCCCCGCTGGCCGCGTCGAAGTGCGCGCCGCCGAAGGTCGCGCCCAGCGAGCGGCTCAGCGACTCGTCGAGCCGCCGGGCGGTGTCCTCCTGCGCCAGGCGGGTGCGTGCCTGCTGCTCGGACAGGCCCAGGTCGCGCTGCATCGCGGCGACCAGGTCCGGATCCAGCGGCGACGCGGCCGCGACCGGGCTCATCGCCGCGGTCACGGTGCCCGCGACGAGCAGCGCCGCGCTGGTCAACCGAAGGGTTCGCTTCCGACTCATCGTGTGTCTCCCTCGAAATCCGGTGGTGCGGAAATGGGGTGAGCGGCGCGTCCGGGACTCGACTTCGGGCGCGCGGGGCCTCGCCGGGCACAGCTGCCCGGGCCGGCGGAGAGCGGCTCCGGCCTGCGGCCGGGAGCGGAGCGGATCCACGTGCGAACGGGTGGAACCGACGAGGGGAGTCCCTCGCCCGCGGTCCCGCCCGGCCGTCGCCGAACGGGCCCGCGAAGAGGACATTAGGAATCTTCCACCACGACCAGGCACCGCCAATGGGGCTACGCCGTTCCCTGTGAACGCACGTCTCCGCACCGCACAGCGCCGCGAGCCGGCCGGTCGGCGTCCGGCCGGCCCCGGCTACAGTCGGCGCGTGCGCTTCGTCCTCGCCTCCGCGTCCCCCGCCCGCCTCGCCGTGCTGCGCGCCGCGGGCATCGATCCCGACGTGCGGGTGTCCGGTGTGGACGAGGACGCGATCGCCGCCGCGCTCACCGATCCCGCGCCCGCCGAACTGGTCACCGCGCTCGCCCTGGCCAAGGCCGAGGCGGTGCTCGCCGGGCTGCGCGCCGAGGACGAGCCGGGTGAGGCCGTGGTGGTCGGCTGCGACTCGATGCTGTCCCTGCACGGCGAGGTCGTCGGCAAGCCCGGCGAGCCTGAGATCGCCGCGAAGCGGTGGCGCGGCATGGCCGGGAGCACCGGCGAGCTGCTCACCGGGCACGCGGTCGTCCGGCTGCGCGACGGCGAGGTGGTCGCCCGCGCCCAGGGCCACCGGGGCACCGCGGTCCGCTTCGCGGAGCCGAGCGAGGAGGAGCTGGCGGCCTACATCGGCTCCGGCGAGCCCCTGGGGGTCGCGGGCGGGTTCACGCTGGACGGCCTCGGCGGCTGGTTCGTGGAGGGCGTGGACGGCGACCCGTCGAGCGTGATCGGCATCAGCCTCCCGCTGACCCGGAACCTGCTGTCCGAGGTCGGGCTGCGCGTCACCGATCTCTGGCGCTGACGGACCGCCCGTCGCCCTCGATCACCGGTGAACGCGGCCACATTTTCACTCGTTCAGGATGGTTCGGACCTGACTCCGGGTTACAACTGGCCGCAATGGGAACTCAGCGGTGGTACCTGACCTCGCGCCTGCACGTCGATCTGCGACGGCAGGCCAGCTGCACCTGTCCCTGACCGGTCCCGAGCCCGGTCCGGCCCCGCGCCGGACCCCGCCCCCGCGCTGATCGCGGGGCCCGCTCGGCGGTTCCGGCCCTCCCGCGCGCGCTCGCGCGCACCCTCCCCCGGCGCCCGCGCGCCGTCCGGATCTCGCAGTCAGGAGACTTCCCGTGTCCACCTCACCCGCTTCGAGCGACGAACAGCCGCAACGGCGGTCGCCCAGGTTCGCCTTCAACCCGAAGCTGTTCGCCGTGGCGGTCGTCGCCTCGCTGGTGCTCGGCGCGCTGCTGGGCTGGGTCGCGAAGGCGACCGGGGCGCAGTGGCTGATCACGACGCTGGACACGATCGGCTCCACGTTCACCGATCTGCTCACCTTCACGGTGCTGCCGCTGATCTTCACCGCCATCGTCGTGGGGATCACCAGCCTGCGCTCGGTGGGCGGCGGCCGGACCGCCGCCCGGCTCGGGGGCCGGACCGCGCTGTGGTTCGCGATCACCTCGCTGATCGCCGTGGTGATCGGCCTCGCCGTGGGCCGGCTCGTGCAGCCGGGTCAGGGCCTGGTGCTCGAACCCGATCCGGAGCGGCTGCGCTCCATCGGGGAGAAGACGCAGGGCTCCTGGCTGGACCTGATCACCGGGCTGGTCCCGGGCAACCTGGTCAGCGCCTTCGCCGAGGGCGAGACGCTGCAGGTGGTGTTCGTGGCGCTCATCATCGGCGCCGCCGCCTACAGCCTCGGGGACACCGCGAAGCCCTTCGTGGAGTTCAACCGCTCCCTGTTCGAGGTGATCCAGCGCGTGCTGGGCTGGATCATCCGGCTCGCCCCGCTGGGCACCCTGGGCCTGATCGGCAACGCGGTGGCCACCTACGGCAACGAGTTCTTCGCACCGCTGCTGAAGCTGATCGGCGCCACCTACCTGGGTTGCGCGCTCGTGCTGTTCGCGGTCTACCCGGTGCTGCTGCGCTTCGTCGCGAAGGTCAGCCCCGCGACCTTCTTCGCGAAGGCCTGGACGGTGCTGCAGTTCGCCTTCGTCTCCCGCTCCTCCGGAGCGAGCCTGCCGCTGAGCAGGCAGACCGCCGAGAACCTCGGGGTGAGCAGGTCCTACGCGAACTTCGCGGTGCCGCTGGCGACGACGACCAAGATGGACGGCTGCGCGGCGATCTACCCGGCGGTGGGCGCGATCTTCATCGCGAACCTCTTCGGCATCCAGCTCGGCATCGCGCAGTACCTGACGATCGTCGCGGTCGCGGTGTTCGGCTCGATCGCCACCGCCGGGGTCACCGGCTGGTTCACCATGCTCACGCTCACGCTGGGCGCGCTCGGGTTCCCGCCGGAGGTCGTGGCCACCGGCATCGCGATCGCCTACGCGGTCGACCCGATCATGGACATGATGCGGACGGCGACGAACGTGGCGGGGCAGATCGTGGTGCCCGTCGTCGTCGCGCGCGGCGAGGGCCTCCTCGACGACGAGGTGCTGAACGCCAAGAGCGACCCCCCGCTGCTGTCCGGCGCTCCCGCCTGATCACCCGCGCCCCGGTCCGGTCCGGACTCCTTCCGGCCGGTCCGGGGCGTTGTCCGGGGGCCTAGGATGACGGCGTGCGCGCGAGGGACAGGGACCTGCGGATCGGCGACGCCGAGCGGGAGACCGCGATCAACCGGCTCGGCGAGCACCTCACGGCGGGCAGGCTGGACGTGGTCGAGTACGACGAGCGCTGCGCCACCGCCGCGGGCGCCCGCAGCAGGGCCGAGCTCGACGCGCTGTTCGCCGACCTCCCCGGCGCGCGTCCCGACCGGAGCCGGAAGCGGGTGCCGCGCGGCGAGGTCCTGTTCGGGCTGGCGGGAGCGGCGCTGCTGCTGGTGCTGGTCGCGCTCACCCGGGACCTGTGGCTGCTGGGCTTCCTCGCCGTCTTCGGGGTCGCCTGGGTGCTGCGCCGCCGTTGACGACTCGCGAAGCACGAGCGAGTTCACCCGGGACCGGCGGTGCTTTCGTTACGGTGAACGCCATGCACAGCTCGCGGACCGCCCCAGCGCGGAGCCGGTGGGTGCCCGCGCGGATGACCGGGGCGTGCGCGGCAGGCCTGCTCGCCCTCTCCGGGTGCGGTTTGCTGCGCTCCGAGCCCGCTGCCGAGACCCCCGCTCCGCTCCCGCCGCCGCCCGCCCCGACCTCCAGCGCGCCGCCGCCCCCGCCGCCGCGGCCGTTCGAGCTCAGCATGGTCGACGTCGACCCGTGCGAACTGCTCACCGCGGACCAGCGCGGGCAGCTCGGCTTCAACCGGGATCCGCTGGCGGACACCGAGGGCGGCTTCGGCGACGCCCCCACCTGCTCGTTCCGCAACACCACCGCGAAGGTCGGCGCCCGGCTGTCGCTGATCACGACCGAGGCCATGGACGTCTGGACCGACGACACCGCCCAGGTGCAGGCCACCCCGGTGATCGTGCACGGGTTCCCGGCGCTGGTCATCAAGACCCCGGACCTCGACCTGTCCTGCAACGTGGCGGTGGACGTCGCCGAGGGCGAGCACCTGGACGTGCTCTACCGCGACGACGGCGGCCAGCCCGCGCCCCCGCTGGACGCCCTGTGCGCTGGAGCGCGGCGGGTCGCGGAGGACGCGGTGGCCTCGCTGGCGAACCCGGCCCCGCAGACCTCCGGGAGCACCACCGGGTCGGCCGAGGACTCGACCGCGAGCACCAGCTCCGACTCCTCGGAGCCACTGGTCTCCCCCCGCCCGACGGAGTGATCTCCGGCGAACGCCGCGTCCCGGTGCGGCCGAACGGCCGAGGAGTGTTGATACTCACCGCGTTTGGAGCACTCCCCACGGTGACGAATAGTGATTAGAGTGAGCGCGGACGTCTTACCCGTGGGAGGGAAACCCCGTGCCGTTGCACCTGCCGTCGGGGGACGGCCCGCCGGATTCCACCGCGCCACCGGGACTGCCCGGCGCGGGGGGATCCATGCGCGTCGACCCCACCGCCATCCCGAGCCTCGTGAGCGCCTTGCAGTCCTCGCTGGACCAGGTGGGCGTCGAGATCGAGCACGCCATCACCGAGCTGCGCATCCGGCCGTGGGCCGGGGACCCGATCAGCAGCACCGCGGCCGAGCAGTTCAACCAGCGCTCGGTCGGCGGCGACCAGGACGCGCTGACCGCCCTGTGCGGCTACCGCGACCAGCTCCAGTCCGCGGCGGAGTCGTTGCAGCTGGCCAACCAGCACTACCAGGACACCGACGACGTGAACGTGGTGCGGCTCGGCGGAGGGTGCTGACCATGACCGCCCACGCGGAAGGCGGGACCCGATGAGCGACCACCGCTGGCAGGGCTACCGCCACGAAGAGCTCTACGAGCAGATCCACCAGGGTCCGGGAGCGGACGCCTCGACGGACTCGGTGCGGCGCTGGAGCGAGCTCACCCGCACCCTCGGCGAGATCGACGGCGACCTGGCCGCCGCGCTGAACTCCGCCATGTCCGGCTGGCAGGGCGCCGCGGCCGACAACGCGCGGGGCGGCCTCCGACCGCTGGGCGACTGGGCGCAGCAGGCGCAGCAGGCCGCCGAGCTGATGCGGGACCGCACCGAGCAGCAGGCCGCCTTCATCGGCAAGGCCCGCGCCGACATGCCGCGCCCGCAGCCGGTGACCACCGAGGACCCGGGCTCCGCGATCACCGGACTGGTGCACCTGTTCGGCGGGCAGACCGACTACGAGGTGCAGGAGTCGCGGCAGAACGCGGCCGAGCAGCGCGCCTTCGAGGTGATGCGCACCTACGAGCAGTCCACCCGGGCGAACACGACCTCGCTGGCCTCCTTCGCCCCGCCGCCGCAGGTGGTCGTCGACGCCACGGCGGGCGCGCCCGGCGGCGCGCGGAGCTGGCAGCAACCGTCGGTCACGATCAGCTGGGGCGGCACCCCGGTCCCGGCGCCGCGCGGCGCCGCCGGATCCACCCCCGGGCAGTCCGCCCGGAGGCAGTCCGGGCGGGGCGGCGCGGGGCGCGGCTCGGAGCGCGGGCGCGGCACGCACCCGGCGAGCGCGAGCGGTGGCCGGGCACGGCGCCGGGAGGACGACGTGGTGGACCGCGAGGTGACCGAGCGGATCGGCGGCGGCGACGGGTTCTTCGACGCCCCGCAGACCCTCTCCCGCCCGGTCATCGGCGGTGATCCCGGGCGATGATCGGCGGCGCCGCCCTCCCCGGGGCCGGCCCCGTCCGGTTGTCCGCGTTGGAGTTCGACGTGCTCGCCGAGCACCTGGGACTGGAGACGCTGCCGCTGGTGCTGCGGGTGCCCTCGCCGGGCCGGACCTGGTCGGAGCGCGCGGAACTCGCGGACTCCGCCTGGGCCGCGCTGGACCGGCGGCGCCTCGGCGACCGCCACGACCTCGACCCGGCGCTGGAGCGGATGCTGCTGCTGCTCGCCCGACCGTTGTCGGAAGTGGACGGGCGGACCTGGTTCGAGCGCAGCGTGCGGGTGCTGGCGGCCTCCGGCGTTCCGGACGGCAGCGGTGCGGACGCGGTGCTCGTGGTCAAGGACGAGGACCAGCTGACCCTGCGGCCGGTCTCGGCGGCGGGCCTGGTGCGGGAGGCGACCTCGGTGCTGCCCCCGCTGTCGGCGGGCCCCGGCCGTTCGGTGACGGTGCCCAGCGCGGACCTCGACGCGGCCGCCGACGCCACCGGTGGCGACCCGGAGGCGCTGGAAGGGGAGCTGGTGCGTCGCGGGGTGCGCGGCGACGACGCGGAGGTGCTGACCTCGATGGTCCGGGAGGCGGGCGCGCGCGGGCAGTTCGGCGCCGCCGTGCGCGACCGGCTGGGCCGCCGGGTGCGGGCGCCCCGGGTCGTCGGCTTCTTCGACACCCCGCGCGGCCGCTACGCGCAGGTGCGGCGGAACTCGCCCTCCGGTGACTCCTGGAGCACGATCTCCCCCGCCGATTCCCGTCGCCTGGTCGCCCACGTCGAAGAGCTGCTCGGCGACGTTCCCTGAGCGAGCGGCCCGCCCGCCCCACCGGGCGAACGGGCCGCTCATCGCTGCGCGGGCGTGCCGCGCGGCGGTCAGGCGATGGGCTCGACGAGCTCCGGCCGGGCCTCGGGGGCCGCCGAGCGGCGGGCGTCGGCCGCCTGGTCGTCGGGCTGGGTCTGCGAGTCGCGCTCGGCTTCGACCCGGGCGGTGTAGACCGCGACCTCCCGCTCGATCCGCTCCTCGTCCCAGCCGAGGACCCCGGCCATCAGCCGCGCCACGGCCTCCGCGCACTCCACACCGCGGTGCGGGTACTCGATGGAGATCCGGGTGCGCCGGGTCAGCACGTCCTCCAGGTGCAGCGCGCCCTCGTGGGTGCAGGCGTACACCACTTCCGCCTGCAGGTAGGCCGACGCCGCCGGGACGGGCTTGAGCAGCTCCGGGCGGTCGGCCGCCGCCGCCAGCACCTCGTGCACCTGGGAGCCGTAGCGGTCCAGCAGGTGCCGGATCCGGTACGGGTGCACCCCGTGCGCTGCCGCGATCTGGTCGGTCTGGTTCACCAGCGCGTGGTAGCCGTCGGCGCCCAGCAGCGGCACCCGGTCGGTGATCGAGGACGCGACCCGGCCGGACAGGTCGGGGGTCACCGCGTCCACAGCGTCGGCCGCCATCACCCGGTAGGTCGTGTACTTGCCACCCGCGATGGCCACCAGGCCCGGCGCCACCCGCGCGACCGCGTGCTCGCGGGACAGCTTCGAGCTCTCATCGCTCTCCCCCGCCAGCAGCGGGCGCAGCCCGGCGTAGACGCCCTCGATGTCGTCGTGGGTGAGCGGCGTCGCCAGCACGGAGTTGACGTGCTCGAGGATGTAGTCGATGTCCTTCTTGGTCGCCGCCGGGTGCGCCAGGTCCAGGTTCCAGTCGGTGTCGGTGGTGCCGACGATCCAGTGCCCGCCCCACGGGACGACGAACAGCACCGACTTCTCGGTGCGCAGGATCATCCCGGATTCCGAAACGATGCGGTCCCGGGGAACCACGATGTGCACGCCCTTGCTGGCCCGCACCCGGAACCGGCCGCGGCTGCCGGAGAGGCGCTGCAGCTCGTCGGTCCACACGCCGGTGGCGTTGATGACGGTCTGCGCGCGGACGTCGGTCTCCCGCCCGGTCTCGACGTCGCGCAGCCGCACGCCCGCGACCCGGTCGGACTCGCGGACGAAGCCGGTGACCTGGGTGGAGGTCGCCACGACCGCGCCGTAGCGGGCGGCGGTGCGGGCCACGGTCATGGTGTGCCGCGCGTCGTCGGACTGCGCGTCGTAGTACCGGATGCCGCCGATGAGCGCGTCCCGCTTCAGCGCGGGCACCATGCGCAGCGCCCCGGCCCGGGACAGGTGCTTCTGCCCCGGCACCGAGCGGGCCCCGCCCATGGTGTCGTACATCAGCAAGCCGGCCGCGGTGTACGGGCGCTCCCACACCCGGTGGGTCAGCGGGTACAGGAACGGGACCGGCTTGACCAGGTGCGGGGCGAGCCGGGTGAGCATCAGCTCGCGTTCCCGCAGGGCCTCGCGGACCAGCGAGAACTCCAGCTGCTCCAGGTAGCGCAGGCCACCGTGGAAGAGCTTGCTGGAGCGGCTGGAGGTGCCCGCGGCGAGGTCGCGCGCCTCGACGAGGGCGACCCGCAGGCCGCGGGTGGCGGCGTCCAGCGCGGCCCCGGCGCCGGTGACCCCGCCGCCGATCACGACGACGTCGAAGTCCTCCGACTCCAGCCGCCGCCAGTTGCGCTCGCGGTCCTCGGGGCCGAGCCTGCCCTGGGCCTCCTCCGAGGCCCGGGTGGCGTCGCTGGCACCGGTCGGTGTGGTTGCTTTCTCGTCGTGGGACACCTGAAGGTCCTCCTCGCTCCGAATCGAGACCACCGCCGACCGCGCCCTCCCGGGACGTTCCGCGCTGGTCATCATGCCCGGCGTGCTCCCTGCACGCTTGCCGCGCCACTGCTGCGGGGACCTGCCGCCGCCAGGTCCTCCCCCGACGCGCCCGAGCGGATCTCCCCTGCCCGTCGGACGGTCGCTCCCCGCTCGACGAGGACCTCGATCTCGGCGTCCGGCGTCGCGGCGTCGACGATCACGATGTCGAAGTCCTCGGCGGGCGCCACCGCGTGCAGCGCGCGCCTGCGGAACTTCGTGTGGTCCACGTAGAGCACCCGGCGGCTGGCCGCGGCCAGCATCGCCTTCTTGATCTGGACCATCTCCTGCTGGGGATAGCAGCAGATGCCACCGGTCACCGCCGATACGGACATCACCGCGAGGTCCACCCGCAGCCCGCGCAGCGCGTCCAGCGCCATGCCGCCGACGAAGGCGTCGGCCCACGGCAGGTAGTCCCCGCCGATCGAGATCAGGTGCACGCCCTGCTGCCCGGCGAGCTCGCCGAACACCCCTCGGTGGTTGGTCACCACCGTGAGCGGGGCCCGTTCCGGCAGCCGCCTGGCCAGGTGCACACCGGTGGTCGAGTCGTCGAGCACCAGCGCCTGCCCCGGTTCCACCAGCTCGGCGGCCGCCGCGGCGAGCTCGTCCTTCTCCGCCTCGTTCTGCTGCATCCGGTAGTCCGAGGCCGCCTCGTAGAGCAACGAGGAGGCCGCGGAGACGTATCCGCGGTTGCGGTGCACGAGGCCCTGCGACTCCAGGTCGGCCAGGTCCCGGTACACCGTCATGGCGCTCGCCTCCACGGTCGCGACCAGGTCGTCGATCCGCAGCGAGCCCTCCGCCATCACCAGCTCGGTGATCCGGCGCCGGCGGTCCTGCTGCTTGCCGGATGGGCGCCGACCGGACGTAGCGGACATCCTCGTCCCCCTCACCGTTTCCCCTGCGGGGACTTCAACCATCGGGTGCCCATCTTCCCGGCCGGACCCGCGGCTCCGGTCGTGCCTCGCGGAGTGTTCGGCGATGACCACTCAGTCACCGTACATCGCGATAAAAACACCATCGGGAAGCTATTGCAATGTTTGTTTTCACATGCCTAGTGTGACGATGTTGTCCGCAGCGGGGCTCCACGCGCCCCTCCCCCTGGGCAGCAGCACCACACACCCGACCGCGCCGACGGCGCCGCGACGAGGGGACCTGGAACATGAGCCTGGGCGAGATCTTCCTCTGGGAGATGATGGGAACCGCCGTGCTGACCCTGATGGGGTGCGGCGTGGTCGCCAACGTGACACTGCGCCGCACGCTCGGCAACAGCGGCGGCTGGCTGCTGGTCAACTTCGGGTGGGGCTTCGCGGTGTTCGCGGGCGCCAGCATCGCGGCGCCGAGCCAGGCGCACATCAACCCGGCGGTGACGCTCGGCCTGGCGGTGAACGGCCAGGTGCCCTGGGGGCAGGTGCCCGTCTACGTCGTCGCCCAGCTCGTCGGCGGCACGCTCGGCGCCGCGCTGTGCTGGGCGGCCTACAAGCTGCAGTTCGACACCCACGACGACCCGGCGGGCACCCTCGGGATCTTCAGCACCGGCCCCACCGTGCGCAACGCGCCCTGGAACCTCGTCACCGAGATCATCGGCACCTTCGTGCTGGTCTTCTGGATCATCCAGACCCCCGGCTCGGGGCGCGGGGAGGACGGCGCGTTCTCCTTCGGCAACGACGCGCTCGGCTACGCGGCGGTGGCGTTCCTGGTCATCGGCATCGGCGCCTCGCTCGGCGGGCCCACGGGGTACGCGATCAACCCCGCGCGCGACCTCGGCCCGCGCATCGCCTACGCGCTGCTGCCGATCCGCGGCAAGGGCCCGGCGGACTGGGGCTACGCGTGGATCCCGGTGGCCGGGCCGGTCATCGGCGGCGTGCTGGCGGGTGCGCTGGCGCTGGCGCTGCCCGCCACCTGACCCGGCCGGGGCGAGGGCCGCGCGGCCTCGGGAACTGCCCGGGCGCCCGACGCGGGCGACACTCGCCTCACTGCCCGCACACCTCGGACTCCATCGAAAAGGACGACATCATGGCCTCCTACGTCGCCGCCATCGACCAGGGCACCACCTCCACCCGCTGCATGATCTTCGACCACGGGGGCCGGGTGGTGGCCGTCGACCAGGTCGAGCACCGGCAGATCTTCCCCAAGGCCGGCTGGGTCGAGCACGACCCGGAGGAGATCTGGAGCAACACCCGCCAGGTGTGCGCCGGGGCGCTGGCCAAGGCCGACCTGGTGAACTCCGAGATCGCCGCGGTCGGCATCACCAACCAGCGCGAGACGACCGTGGTCTGGGACAAGAACACCGGCAAGCCCGTCTACAACGCGATCGTCTGGCAGGACACCCGCACCGACTCGATCGTCAACGAGCTGGCGCGCGAGGGCGGGCAGAACCGCTTCCACGCCAAGACCGGGTTGACGCTCTCGCCGTACTTCTCCGGCACCAAGATCCGCTGGATCCTGGACAACGTGGACGGGGTGCGGGCCCGCGCCGACAAGGGCGAGCTGCTGTTCGGCAACATGGACACCTGGGTGCTGTGGAACAGCACCGGCGGCCCCGACGGCGGCCTGCACGTCACCGACCCCACCAACGCCTCCCGGACCCTGCTGATGGACCTGGAGAAGCTGGAGTGGGACGAGGACATCTGCCGCGAGATCGGCGTGCCGACCGCGATGCTGCCGGAGATCCGCTCCTCCTCCGAGGTCTACGGGCACTTCCGCGAGCGCGGGGTGTTCGGCGGGCTGCCCATCGCGGGCATCCTCGGCGACCAGCAGGCCGCGACCTTCGGGCAGGCCTGCCTCTCGCCGGGCGAGGCCAAGAACACCTACGGCACCGGCAACTTCCTGCTGCTCAACACCGGGACCGAGCCGGTGCTCAGCGGCAACGGGCTGCTCACCACGGTCGGCTACAAGATCGGCTCGAACGAGACGGTGTACTGCCTGGAGGGCTCCATCGCGGTCACCGGCTCGCTGGTGCAGTGGCTGCGGGACAACCTCGGGATGATCGGCAGCGCCCCCGAGATCGAGCAGATCGCCCGCAGCGTGGAGGACAACGGCGGCGCGTACTTCGTCCCCGCCTTCTCCGGGCTGTTCGCACCGCACTGGCGCTCCGACGCGCGCGGCGCGATCGTCGGGCTCACCCGGTTCGTCAACCGAGGTCACCTGGCCCGCGCGGTGCTGGAGGCCACGGCGTTCCAGACCCGCGAGGTCATCGAGGCGATGAACGCCGACTCCGGGGTGCCGCTGAAGTCGCTCAAGGTCGACGGCGGCATGGTCGGCAACGAGCTGCTCATGCAGTTCCAGGCCGACATCCTCGGCGTCCCGGTGATCCGCCCGACCGTGCGGGAGACCACCGCGCTGGGCGCCGCCTACGCCGCCGGGCTCGCCGTCGGCTTCTGGTCCGGGGAAGAGGACATCCGGGCGAACTGGGCGAAGGACAAGCAGTGGGACCCGGTGATGCCGGAGGAACGCCGCGCCCACGAGTACCAGCAGTGGCAGAAGGCGGTCACGAAGACCTTCGACTGGGCCTGATCGACGGGGCGGGCTCCCCCCCGCGGGGAGCCCGCCGACCCGCCGCCTCGGCCGAGGTCAGCCGCCACACGACGAGGACGCCGCTGCCCGCCGCCGACCGGTGCTCCGGCGCCGCCGGCACCCGGTCCACCTCACGGAAGCCGAGTTCGCGCGGGATCGCCCCGCTGCGCTCGTTGAGCTCGTCGTGCCAGATCTCCACCCGTTCGACGCCCGCCCGGAAGGCCTCCGCCACCAGTCCCCGGGTCACCAGGCGCGCGATGCCGCGCCCGACGAAGTCGCGGTGCAGCCAGTAACCGATCTCCAGCCCGCCCGGCCCGATCCGCGCCATCAGGCCGGCCGAGCCGACGACCTGGCCGTCCGGGGCGAGGATCGCGTAGTTGAAGGTCGTGCCCTCGTCCCACTCCCGGACGTTCTTCCCGACGAAGTCGGTGGCCTCCTTCATGCCGTAGCCCGGGACCGCCCAGGGCATCCACGGCGCCAGGTGCTCCAGCGACTCGGTCACCGCCCCCAGCACCGGCCCGGCGTCCTCCAGCCGCCACCGGCGCAGGTGGACCCCGTCCAGGTGCAGTTCCTCGCGTGGCTCCATGAGCGGAAGTCTGCTCCTCGCCGCGACGCGGAGGTACCGAATTTCGCGGCGCGTCCCCGCCGTCCCGAGGCCCGCCCGGCTCGCGGCGCCGCGGGGCGCGCTCCGCCGGACTACCGCTCCGTCGCGCTCTCGGTTCTTCCACGCCGCCCGCTCGGGGAGCGGCGCGACGCGACCGCGCGGCGCCGGGTGGGCGCCCGGCGGCGCGCGATCAATCCCGCCGGCGCGTCGTCACAGGTGCGCTTCGACGATCTCCGCGGCGCGCCGGGCTCCGCCGGCCGCGCGGATCTCCCGCCGCATCGCCGCCGCCCCGGCCAGCACCTCGGGATCGGTGGACACCCGGTGCAACGCCTCCCGCAGCGCCTCCGGGGTGACGTCCTCCTTCGGCAGGTGCACGCCCAGGCCGAGCTCCGCGACCCGCGCCGCGTTCGCGAACTGGTCAGCGGCCTGCGGGACGGCGATCATCGGCACACCCGAGTGCAGGGCCTCCATCGTGCCGCCCATGCCCGCGTGGGTGAGGAAGGCATCGGCCTGCGCGAGGACGTCGAGCTGCGGCACCCACCGGTGCACCTCCACGTTCGGCGGCACCTCCCCCAGCACCGCAGGGTCGACGACCCTGCCGATGCTCAGCACCACCTGCCAGTCCAGCCCGCCGAACGCCTCCAGGCAGGCGCGGTACAGCTCCGGCTGGTCGGTGAACGCCGAACCCATCGAGATGAGCAGCACCGGACGATCACCCGAACGCCGCCAGGTCCCCTGGAACTTCCGCTCGGTCAGCATCGGGCCCACGAACTCGTGGTTCGCCGCGACCGAATCGGCGAAGTACTGGAACGAGCGCGGGATGGCGACCACGCTGCGCTGCTGGTCCAGGGTCGCGAAGGTCAGCGGCGCCCCGCGCTCGGCGAAGAAGGCGTCGGCCTTGGCGTGCACCGCCCGCAACCCGGGATCGTCGTCGAAGCCGAAGACCTCCTCGATCCCCTCGAACCGCACGTGCGTCGGGGACAGGCAGATCGCGGGCACCCCCCACTCGTGCGCGAGCACCGGGGCCTGCAGCGCCCCGATGTCGTGGACGACCAGGTCCGGCCGGTCCGCGGCGTAGGCCTCGGCCAGCTGCGGGTGCACCGAGATCATCTCGTCGACGAAGAGCAGGACCGCCGCGGCCTGGTCCTCCGGCCATTCCTGCTGGGTCGCCGCCGAGGGCAGCGTCGAGTCGTACCGGACCGGCTCGCCTCCGGCCTCGGCGACCTGCGGTGCGAAGTCCTCGGTGACGGCGCAGGTGACGCGGTGGCCCCGGGCGGTCAGCTCGGCGATGAGGCCGAGCCCCGGGTTGATGTGGCCGTGCGCGGGCACGGCCATGAAAGCGATGTGCGCGGGGTGGGGCACCGGGTTCTCCGATTTCGTGCGGTGGAGGGCGCTCGCGAGCGCGAGCGGACGGCGGCTGAGCTCGCGGGACCGCTCGGGAGCCGGGCGCGCCGGGTTCACCGCCTCGAACGGCGGGGGGTCCGCGGGAGCACGCGGATCAGAGGGGGAGCTGGTGTTCGACCACGGCGGCACGGTAGCCCGGCGATCCCGGTTCCGTCGTCTCCTTTTCCGGCGCGGAACGCGGAACCGCCCCGCGGACCCTGGTGCTCGGTCGGCGGGGCGGTGCGTCGGGACGGATCAGGTGGTGCGCTCGGCGATGGCCTCCTCGACCATCCGGCGGGTCTGCCACAGCTCGTTGGCGTTGAGGCCGTCGCGCAGCTCGACGAGTTCGGCCATGGTCGCGTCCGCCGGGCGACCCAGGCGGTCGAGGCTCTTGAGCAGGCCGAGGCGGGCCAGCGCCATGCCGCGCGGCTCGCGGATCGCCCGGAACTTCTCGTGCGCGTCCCGGTAGGTGCGCGCCGCCTCCGAGTAGGCCCCGGAGCGGAAGTGCACGTTGCCGCGCATCTTGCGGTTGTAGGCGAGGGCGCTGGAGAGGTCCATCCGGCGGCAGGTCCGCTCGGCGCGGGACAGCAGCACTAGGGCCTGCTCGTGGTCGCCGCGCAGCGAGAGCACGTCGGCCTGGCCGCGCAGCGCCCAGGCGTGCCCGCGGTCGTCCCCGGAGGACTCGGCCACCTCCGCGGCCTCCTCGAACCGCTGCGCGGCGGAGGTCAGGTCCCCGGTGTTGCGCTCGATCTGGGCGAGGCCCTCCAGCGCCCACACGACGTGCCGGGACTCGTCGCGCTTGCGGGCCTCGGTGAGCACGTGCTCGTGCAGGCCGCGGGCCTGCTCGAAGTCGCCCTGGATGCGCACGGTCTCGGCGACCCCGGCGAAGGCGTAGCCGTAGGCGGTGATGTCCCCGGCCTCCAGCGCGAGGTCGCGTCCCCAGGCGAGCCAGCGCAGCGCCAGGTTCAGCCTGCCGCGCTGGCGGGCCAGCGTCCCACCGCTCCACAGCGCCCAGGCCCGCGCCCCGTCGTCGCCCGCGGTGCGGGCGGCGCGGTAGCTGGACCGCCACGCCAGCTCGGCGTCCTCCAGGCGCCCGAGCCTGCGGCAGGCCTCGGCGACGGCAAGCTTCGCCCGCGCGACGTCCCCGAACGCCGCGCGCTCCTGCTGGAGGGCCTGGTCCAGGACGTCCTCGTACGCGGTGTTGACGGACATGTCCCGCAGCGCGCCCTGGTACTCGGGTGCGAAAGCCTTGTTGCCGTTCATTCCTGCCTGCCTCACGTGCTGACGCGGGTGGCATCCGCCTGATGCCCCGTGGCGGCGCCACCCGCGCTCCTCCGCCACCCCTGACCCGGATGAATCTACGAGCGGACCGCGCGGTCGCGGATCGGCCGAAGTGGCGCGGTCCAGTAGATCGATAGGCCGTGGAATCGGGAGGTTCTCATACTTTCGGCTCGACCCCGGCCGACCGGCCGGGTGGCGGGTCAGGCTCCGGGTCTCCGCTCAGGCGGCAGCGCGCAGGCGGGCGTCGCTCCGGGCAGCCGGTGGCGGTTGGCCGCGATCGCCCGGTACACCAGCGCGGCGACCGCGCGCAGCACCGGCAGCGACAGCAGGAATCCCGGCACCGACCACGGGAACCCGCAGTGCCGCAGCAGCGCGGCGACCGCGGCGGCGCCGCCGGAGACCGCACCGCGCTCGTCCACCCACAGCACCTCGTGCCGGGCGCGCTGCTCGGTGGTGCGCAGCGCGGCGAGGTCCGCCTCCTGCCAGGGCGCGATCCGCGCCCGGAGCGGCAGCCGCGCGGCGATTCGGACGCTGCGGGTGCAGAACCCGCAGTCGCCGTCGTAGATCAGGACCGGTGTTCCCATCGGCACGCCTCCCGGGTGCGGACGACGCCGCCGGGACTGCTCAGTCGAGGTCGTCGTGGCGCATCAGCTGGCGCCCGGCCTCGGTCAGCGAGCCCGACAGCGAGGGGTAGACGGAGAAGGTGTTCGCCAGGTTCTCGACCGTGATCTGGTTCTGCACCGCCAGCGCGATCGGCAGCACCAGCTCGCTGGCGTTCGGCGAGACCACCACGCCACCGATGACCACGCCGGTCTGCGGGCGGCAGAACACCTTGATGAAGCCGCGGCGCAGCCCCTCCATCTTCGCCCGCGGGTTGGTGGCCAGCGGCAGCGTCACGGTCCGCGCGGGCACCTCGCC
This sequence comes from Saccharopolyspora antibiotica, assembly GCF_047200635.1. NCBI lineage: Bacteria > Bacillati > Actinomycetota > Actinomycetes > Pseudonocardiales > Pseudonocardiaceae > Saccharopolyspora > Saccharopolyspora antibiotica. The sequence continues at coordinate 94,583 of NZ_JBJZOI010000020.1, forward strand.
GGAGTCGATGGACTGCTGGCTGATGCCGACGGTGGCGATCTCGGGGTGGGTGAACACGTTGGCCGCGACGGTCTTGAGCTTGATCGGGCTGACTCCCTCGCCGAGCGCGTGCCACATCGCGATGCGGCCCTGCATCGCCGCGACCGAGGCGAGCAGCAGCAGACCGGTGCAGTCGCCGGCCGCGTAGACGCCGGGCACCTTCGCGCGGGAGACCCGGTCCACCTTGACGTAACCGCCGCGGTCCACCTCGAGACCGATCCGCTCCAGTCCGATGTCCTCGGTGTTGGGCACCGAGCCCACGGTCATCAGGGCGTGGCTGGCCTCGACCTGCCGACCGTCGGCGAGGTGCACGACCACGCCCTTCTCGGTGCGCTCGACGCTCTCGGCGCGGGCGTGCTTGACGACCTCGGTCCCGCGTTCGGCGAAGACCTCCTCCAGCACCCCGGCCGCGTCGGCGTCCTCGTGCGGCAGCACGCGGTCCCGGCTGGAGACCATCGTGACCTTGACGCCCATCTCGGTGTAGGCGGAGGCGAACTCGACGCCGGTGACCCCCGAGCCGATCACGGCGAGGTGCTCGGGCAGCTCGGGCAGGTCGTAGAGCTGGCGCCAGCTGAGGATCCGCTCCCCGTCCGGCACCGCGCCCGGCAGCACCCGGGGAGTGGCGCCGGTGGCGATGAGCACCACGTCGGCGGTCAGCTCCTCCTCGCCGCCGTCGTTGCGCTGCACACCGATCCGGTGCTGGGCCAGGCCGTGCGCCGGGTTGGTGAAGCGCGCCCGGCCCGCGATGATCTTGACGCCCTCCCGGCGGACCCGGGCCCGGATGTCCGCGGACTGGGCGAGCGCCAGCCCCTTGACCCGGCCGTGCACCACGGCGGTGTCCACGGCGACGCCCTCCGGGTCGGTGCGGACGCCCAGCTCGCTCACGTCGCGCGCCGAGGACCGCGCTCCGGCGGAGGCGATGAAGGTCTTGGAGGGCACGCAGTCGTAGAGCACGCAGGCCCCGCCGAGGCCGTCCGGTTCGACGAGCGTGACGTCCGCGCCGTTCTGCGCTGCGACCAGGGCCGCCTCGTAACCGGCAGGCCCACCTCCCATGATCACGATGCGGGTCACTTCGCGTTCCTCCCCGTGTAACGAGCCTTGTGGGCGCCGGACCCACCCTATGTCGGCGCGGGCCCCGGCGATTCGGGCGGTACCCGCCGGTTCGCCGCGTTCGCCGCGCGACTCACCGGCGCGGTGACGCGGTCCACTCCGACAGACGCGCGATCGATCGCTACCCTGTGGGGCGTGCCGCTGTACGCCGCGTACGGGTCCAACATGGATCCGGCCCAGATGACCGAGCGAGCCCCGCACTCCCCGCTGGCGGGAACGGGCTGGCTGATGGACTGGCGGCTGACCTTCGGTGGTGAGGACTACGGCTGGGAAGGGGCGCTGGCGACGATCGTCGAGCACCCCGGCGAGCAGGTCTTCACCGTGCTGTATGACGTCAGCCCCGAGGACGAACGGAAGCTCGACCGGTGGGAGGGGTCCGAGCTGGGGATGCACAAGAAGCTGCGGCTGCGCGTGCAGACCCTGGACGGCCCGGTGCTCGCCTGGCTGTACGTGCTCGACGCCTACGAGGGCGGGTTGCCCTCGGCCCGGTACCTCGGCGTGATGGCCGATGCCGCCGAGGCGGCCGGTGCGCCCGAGGACTACGTGGCGAAGCTGCGCACCCGGCCCTGCGGCAACGTCGGGCCGTGATCGGCTCGGCGCCGAGACCGACCTGATCATCGCGGACGGCGCCGCGCCGCCCGCCGCGCGGGACGAGCCGCGAGGCCGCGACGTCCCGGTGGAGCGCGCCGGATCTAGACCCGGGCAGGGCGCTGGAGGCGTTCCACCGCGGCGGGGACGTCGGCCATCGAGAACACCGCGATGTCCGGTTCGCCCAGCTGTTCGGGGGTCGGCTCCGGGGGCGCCTCGCCGCGCACCACCCAGATCGTGCGCAGACCCAGCCCCTGCGCCCCGCGCACGTCCGAGTCCAGCCGGTTCCCGACGTGCACCGCGTTCCGCGGCGCCACCCCCGCGCTCTCCAGCGCGTGCCGGAAGATCGCCGGGTCCGGCTTGGCCGCTCCGACGACCTCCGAGATCGCCCAGTGGTCGATGAACGGGGCCACGCCGTCGCGCCGCAGCGAGTCGGCGACCAGCGCGCGCTGATTGGCCACCACGGCGACCTGGTAGTGCGGCGAGAGCTGCCGCAAGGCGGGCAGCGCGTCCGGGTGCAGCGCGGAGGGCGGGTAGAACCAGTAGCTCTCGGCACGATCGGACAGCCGCTGCCGCTCCCCCGCACCGAGGAAGTGCTCGGCGATCGCGGTGCGCAGGGAGCCGCGCTGCGACTGCCGCCGCTCGTCGTAGACGCGCTGGAAATCCGCCTCCAGCAACACCTCGCCGCGCTCCGCGACCAGTTCGCAGGTCGCCCGCAGCAGCGCCTCCCGGTACCAGGCGTCGTCGTAGACCGGGCCGCCCACGTCCAGCAGCACCAGTTCGATCGGCTCGCCGCGCGCCGCGCGCGACTCCGCCGAACCACCGCCGGGGACCACCTCGGGCAGGCCCGACACCGACCGCGACGCCCGCTCCGGCACCGGGAGCTCCGCCGCGAACCGCTCGCGCCGTGGTGACACCTCGCGTCCTCCTCATCCCGCGGCCCCGCCGCTCCCGCGCGGCACCGCGCCGGGCGCGGGGGCGGGGCGGCGGGCCGGGCTCGTCGCCGAACATAACGCATCGGGGTGCGGACATCACCAGTGTTCGTGCGACGTCCCGGAAGCCGATCACGACACACCTCCGGGGCCGCCGCGCCCCGGCGGCGCGGCCTCGACGCGCGCCACGACCGGTGCCGCGCGGGTGGGACCGAGGCGGGCGAGTTCCACCAGCTCACCGGCCCGCCGGGTGCCGCGCCGATCCCGCCTGCGGGCGAGCCGCTCGGCCACCACGGCGCGGAAGTGCGGCGCCGAGTCACCGAGCACCGCCAGGGCTTGCTCGAGGCAGGCCAGAGCGGTCCGGCCGTCACCGGTGCAGAGCATCTCGGTGAGCGCCACGTCCAGCGCGTGCACCCGCAAGCCGTCCAGCTCGACCACGTCGGCCTCCCGGATCCAGCTCTGCCGGACCACCAACCGCGGAACCGCTCGCGGCTGCCGGTGGTAGGGCACGGCGACGTGCACCAGCCGGTCGTCGGCCTCGGTGCAGCCGTGCATCGCGGCCGCCGTGGGACCGCTGAGCACCGAGTGCGGTCCGGCGCGCAGCAGGGCGGCCTCGGCGCGGGCCAGCGGGTCGCGCGCCTTCGAGGCGGGCAGCACCACGCCAGGCCAGGGTTCGGTCCAGCTCCCGCCGTCGAGCGCGGCGCTCAGCTCCTCCGCGCCGAACGCCCGCTCCGCCGCGCAGCGGGTGAGGGCACCGTGCATCGAGGACGGCGGCGCGTCCGGTCCCGGACGAGCCGTCGCGGGCGGTGGCTCCAGCGCGCGGGTGTCGAGCGGCGGGGCGCCCCGCGGCGCGGTCGGCGCCGGTGCCCGGACCGCATCGGCGGGGGCGGGACGGGTGGAGGTCAGCAGGTTCGCGCTCATACCTCTAAGAGGCCGCGAACCCCCGAACAGATACATCCCGATCGGGTGAAGCGAGGAGCGCTGCCGCCACCACGCCCAGCGGGGCGGGCCGTCGAGCGGCCCGCTCCCCTCACCGGGTCAGGGCCGCCAGCGCGGTTCCGACCATCACCCGGACGCCGACCAGCAGCGCCCGCTCGTCGAGATCGAACGTCGGCTGGTGCAGGTCCCGCGCCCGCGCCTGCCCGGAGCGCACCCCGAGCCGCACGAACGAGCCGGGCACGTGCTCCAGGTACCACCCGAAGTCCTCACCGCCGGAGGACTGCGGGGTGTCCGTGACCGCGTGGTCGCCCAGCGCCCCGCGGATCGCACCGGCCATGAGCTGCGTGCTCGCCGCGTCGTTGACCACCGGCGGCACCCCGCGGCGGTGGTGCAGGTCGAAGCCCACGCCCAGCGGCGCCAGCAGCCCCGCGACCAGCTCCCGGGTCAGCGGCTCCAGCTCGGCCCAGGTGTCCCGGTCCCCGGTGCGCAGGGTGCCGGTGAGCGAGCCGGTCTGCGGGATCGCGTTCGGCGCCTCCCCCGCGTGCACCGCGCCCCAGGTCAGCACCGTGCCGGTGCGCGGGTCCACCCGGCGGGACAGCAAGGTCGGCAACCCGGTGATCACCGTGCCCAGCGCGTGCACCAGGTCGGCTGTGAGGTGCGGGCGCGAGGTGTGTCCGCCGGGCGAGTTCAACCGCAGCTCCAGCAGGTCGCTCGCGGAGGTGATCGCGCCCTCCTTCACCCCGACCCGGCCGACCGGCAGGCGCGGATCGCAGTGCAGCCCGAAGATCTGCTCCACCCCGTCCAGCCCGCCCGCGGCCAGCACGTCCAGCGCGCCGCCCGGCATGACCTCCTCGGCGTGCTGGAAGATCAGCCGGATCCGGCCCGGCAGTCCCGGCCCGGTGGCCATCGCCAGGGCCGCGGCCAGCAGGATCGTCGTGTGCGCGTCGTGCCCGCAGGCGTGCGCGGCACCCTCGGTCCGCGAGGAGAACGGCAGGCCGGTCGCCTCGGTCAGCGGCAGCGCGTCGATGTCCGCGCGCAGCGCTACGGTGCGCCGCGGCTGGGCGGTCTCCGGCCCGAGATCGCACAGCAGCCCGGTGCCGCCGGGCAGCACGCGCGGGGTCAATCCCGCCTCGGTGAGCCGTTCCGCGAGGAACGCGGTGGTGCCGTGCTCCGCGCGGGAGAGCTCGGGATGCTGGTGGATGTGCCTGCGCCAGGCGAGCACGTTGCCCGCGTTCGCCGCGATCCAGGCGTCCAGCCAGGCCGGGCCGCGGCCGGCGCCCAGGTCCTCCAGCGCGCCGTGACCATCGGATCCCACGACGGACATGGTGTCGCCGTCGTCGCCGATCGGCCCGCCGGACGGGCTCGCGCCGAGCTCCGCCTCCCGCCACGCGTCCACTCCGGACACGGCGTCGAGTCCTCCGTTGCTCGGTGTCCTGCGCGGCTCCGGGCCGCGAGAGTCCACTACCGTCACGCCACGCCTCCCGACGTGCATCGCTCGCGGACCGGGCCGGAGAGCTGCTCCGTCCCGGCCGCGGGGGGCTTCCCGGTTCGAACCGGGCGGTCGTGGGCCGAGGACGCCAGCCGCGCCCGCAGCCCGGGTTCGGTCGCCGCCGCCACGGCCGTCCACGCCATCGCCAGCGCTCCGTCGAGCACGGCGCGATCGGCGGACGGCGTCGCGCAGGCGGCGGCGAACTCCGCCTGGTGGGTGACGGCGTCACCGCAGTCCAGCGCGATCATCGGGTGGATCGCGGGCAGCAGCTGGGTCACGTTGCCCATGTCGGTGCTCCCGATGACCCGATCGGCCTGGCCGGAGCGCGGCACCGGCTGCCTGCCGAGCTCGGTGATGGCCCGGCGGTACGCCTCGGAAAGGCCTTCGTCGCAGCTCAGCTCGGCGTACACCGGCGAGACCTGCACGACCTCGTGGGTGCAGCCGGTCGCCGTCGCACCCGCCTCGAAGCAGGCCCGGATGCGGTTCTCCAGGCGCTCCAAGGAAGGCGACCCGGCGGCCCGCAGGTTGTACATCGCCGCGGTGTTCGCGGGCACGACGTTCGGTGCGGCGCCGCCTGCCGTGACGATACCGTGCACCATCTGGCCGGGTTCGAGGTGCTGGCGCAGCAGCCCGACCGCCACCTGGGCGACGGTGAGCGCGTCGGCCGCGTTGACGCCGAGCTCGGGCGCGGCGGCGGCGTGCGCGGCCCGGCCCGAGTACCGCACCTCCAGGTCGTTGATGGCCAGCGAGCGGGGCGCGCAGACCTCCTCCGGGCCGGGGTGCACCATCATCGCCATCGCGAGCCCGTCGAAGGCACCGCGCTCGATCATGAGCACCTTGCCGCCGCCGAGCTCCTCGGCCGGGGTGCCGAGCACCCGGACGGTGATGCCGAGCTCGTCGGCGACCTCGGCCAGCGCGAGCGCGGCACCGACCGCTGCGGCGGCGATGATGTTGTGCCCGCAGGCGTGCCCGATCTCGGGCAGCGCGTCGTACTCCGCGCAGATGCCGATGACGAGATCCCCGCCGCCGCGATCGGCGGTGAAAGCGGTGTCCAGGCCCGCGACCGGCGTCCGGACCTCGAAGCCGTGCTCGGCGAGCAGCCCGGCGACGGCGGCCGAGCTCCGGTGCTCGGCGAACGCGGTCTCGGGCTCGGCGTGCAGCCGGCGGGCGAGCTCGACGAGGGCGGGCTCGTGGCGCCGCACGGCGTCCCGGCAGAGCTGTCGGGCCCGCGCGTCGGCGGAGCGCTCCTCGGAGGCGGTCGGTTCCTGGTTCATGTGCGAACCATCCTGCACGATTCCCGGAGCGCCGAACGCCGCACCCGAGTCGCCGAACGCCAGCCGGTCGGCGGATTGCGCTCAGCGGTGACCGGTGTTCAGTCCGGGAGTAGAAGTTCCGCGTTCAACTTCTTCGGCGGATTTCAGCCGGCCAGGAGAGCGCCGCGCACCACTGCGCGGCTCGGGCGGCGAATTCCCCGGCATCGGCCCGAGCGGACGGTCGGGCATCCGAGGCGGCGGACGGGAGCGGGAGGGTGTGGGCCGGCACCGGTCGGGGGGCTTCCCGGTGCCGGCCCACGTCTGCGAGGGGTGAAACCCCAACTGGTGCACCGTCCCGCCGAGAGCGCGAGGCGTCCCGGAGGATGCCCGCACATCTCGTGCAGTTGTGAAAATCCCACAGGTTAGCCCGCCAGGTCCAGGCCATAGCCCGAAATCTTCGGAAAGAATGCCGAAAACCGACCGCGTCGCCCTTTTCGCCAGAGCGGTGGGTGAGGGAAAGCCCTACCTCTTCCACTTGAAGCTGAACACCGGGCGCTTGCGCGCCTTCCTGGAGAGCAGGACCGCCGCGATGAGCGCGATGCCCGCGATGCCGATCACGAGCCGCTGCTTGTCCTCCGCCGCGCTCCGACCACCGTCGAGGTCCGGCCCGGGCGGCGCGGTGGGCTCGTCCTGAGCGACCGTCGCGGTCGCGGCGGCGGGCGCCGGCGGCGCGGTCGCGGCCAGCGCGGTGTCCCCGGCCGACGGCGAGAGCAGCAGGACTCCCCCGAGCGCCAGAGCCCCGAGCAGTCGCCCCATGCGTGCCATCAGCTCTCCACACCTCTCCACGCAGCGCTTCGCGGCGGCGGGCCGCCGCACCAGGCCATTTGATCACATCGCGCGGGGCCGACGCTGCCCCGCGCGCGAGGTTGCCCGGATCGTCGCAACACCGCTCACCCGGTGATGTAGGCGCCCAACCCCTGCTTGCCGCAGGTCGCCTGCTGACGGTCCTTCGGGGTCATCGCGCAGCTGTAGCCCTCGAAGCTGGCGAATCGCCCGCTGCCCTCGTACTGGTCCGCGGGAAGCGACAGGTACTTCCTCATCACCCGTTCGGACTCGGCGCAGCCCAGGGACGAACCGCTGTCCCTGGTGGCGTAGACGCGGTAGCTGGTGCCCGCCTTGTTGGTGATGGTCCCGCACCGCTGGTCGGAGGTGTCCGGCTGCGAGGTCGGCTGCTCCGGCTCCTGCTCGCTGGTCTCGGTTTCGGAGGGCACCGTGCCGGTGCTGGTGGCCCCGCCCCCCTGCTCCCCGGTCGGGCGAACGTCGGCGGACGTCGGCTCGGCGGTCGTCGGGGGCGCGGGTTCGAGGGCCTGCGGAACCGTCACCACCGCGGGCGGTTCCGGAGCTGGGGCGGCTACCGGTGCGCTGCCGCACCCGGCGAGGCAGAGCCCCGCGATCGTCGCCGCGGCGATCGGTCCGATGCGCATGGCCACTGCTGCTCCTCGTTCCCCGTGCTGCCCTGGTGTGCGGGAAGACGCTCCTCGCGCATCGCGGTTGGCCGGTCGTGAGACACCGCACACCCTCCGAGGCGAACGGTACCGGCAGCGACGGGCTCAGCCGCCGTCGCGTTCGCGCTCGATGCGCTCGCCCATCTCGTCGATCACCAGGGTCTCCCGCCGGATGCTGTCGGTGCGGTACGCCGCGCGCCCGACCAGCTGGGCCAGCACCGGCGCCGTGAGCATCTGGAAGAGCGCGACCAGGCCGAGCGCCACCGAGTTGTTGAGGTCCAGCCGCAGGGCGGTGCCGATGAGGATCAGGATCAGCCCGAGCGTCTGGGGCTTCGTCGCGGCCTGCAAGCGGGCGGTGACGTCCGGGAAGGTCAGCAGCCCGATCGACCCGAGCAGGCAGGACAGCGCCCCGAGCACCAGGCAGCTCCCGGAGATCACATCGAGCCAGTTCACCGGTACGGCTCCTTCTTCTCGACGAGGCGGGCCACGCTGATCGAGCCGATGAAGGTCAGCAGCGCGAACGCCGCCAGCAGCGCGATGTTGGAGCTGTCCCGCAGCCACCCCATGCTCACGCAGGTCCCGGCGACGATGAGGGTGAGGATCACGTCCAGCGCCACGATCCGGTCCAGCGTCGAGGACCCCAGGATCAGCCTGATCAGGGACAGCAGCACCGCCAGGCACAGCAGCGCGAAGGTCACGGCGAACACGACGTCCATCAGGGTCCCTCCTCGGCGATCCCGGCGTCCCGCGCGACGCGGCTGACGATCTCCAGCTCCCGCGCGGAGCCGACGGCCCGCACGATCCGCCGCTCCAGCCCGAGGACGTCGCGGCGCACCGCGTCCTCGCCGCCGGCGCGCATCCCGAGCGCGTAGACGTAGCAGGTGCGCCGCACGCGGTCGATCTGCAGCACGAACTTGCCGGGCGCCAGCGACACGGCGTTGGCGACCATCGCGGTCAGGTGGTCGGAGTCGGTCAGCAGCGTCACGGAGACGATGCCCGCGGTGGTCCGCGGACCGTGCCGCAGCGCCTGCCACGACACCCGCGCGGTGGAGACCACGAGGTCCGCGGCCAGGTACGCGATCAGCCGCAGCAGCGCCAGCGGCCGCACCACCATGTTGGTGGTCACGGGGGGCAGCGGGAACAGCACGCTGATCAGCAGCGCGACCAGCAGTCCGAACAGGACGGTGCCGGGATCCAGCCGGCCCCACAGCAGGATCCAGACGGCGGTCAGCCACAGCACCAGCGGCACCCGGCGCAGGGCCCGGCGGGCGGGAGAGGTCATCGGGCGGCACCTCCCAGCACCGCTTCGCGGTAGGTGTCGCCGTGCATCAGGTCCTCGGCCGCCCGCGCGCTCACCGCGGCCAGCGGGCCGGCGACCAGGGCGATGACGACGCTCGCGGTGACCAGCACCCCGGTGGCGGCCACCATCGGGCGGGTGGAGTTCCCGGTGCCGACCACGAGCTCGTCGTCGGGGTCCGGATCCGGTTCGGGCGCTCGCACCTGGCCCCAGAACGCGCGGGTCCACACCCGGGCGACCGCGTACAGGGTGAGCAGGCTGGTCAGGATCGTTCCGGCCGTGACCACGTAGGCGGTCGGGGTTCCGGCGGCGATGCCCGCCTGCAGCAGCGCCAGCTTCGCGACGAAGCCGGAGAACGGCGGCACCCCGGCGAGGCTCAGCGCGGGCAGCGCGAACAGCACCGCGATCATCGGCGCGGCCTTGGCCAGCCCGCCCATCCGGCTCAGCGCGACGGTACCGGTGTGCCGCGTGATCAACCCGCTGACCAGGAACAGCGTGGCCTGCACGGTGATGTGGTGCACCACGTAGAGGATCACCCCGGTCAGGCCGGTGACGTCGTAGACGCCGAGCCCGAACAGCATGTACCCGATGTGGCTGACCAGCAGGAACGACAGCATCCGGTTGAGGTCGTTCTGCGCGAGGGCGCCCAGTGCGCCGACCAGCATGGTGATCAGGGCGATCACCAGCATCAGCGTCCAGGTGTGGTCGTGGCTGAACACCAGCGTCTGGGTGCGGATCAGCGCGTAGATGCCGACCTTGGTGAGCAGCCCGGCGAACACGGCCGTGACCGGCGCGGGCGCGGTCGGGTAGCTGTCGGGCAGCCAGAAGTGCAGCGGCACCATCGCCGCCTTCACCCCGAACACGATCACCATCAGCAACCCGAGCGCCACCTGCAGGCCCTCCGGCAGCTGCGCGACCTTGCCGCCGAGATCGGCCAGGTTCACCGTGGCCGTCGCGGCGTACACCAGCGCGATCATGGTGATGAACAGCAGCGAGGACGTGAGGCTGACGATCACGTAGGTCATGCCCGCGCGCACCCGGCTGGCCGTGGTGCGCCGCGTGATCAGCACGTACGAGGAGGACAGCATGATCTCGAAGGCGACGAACAGGTTGAACAGGTCGCCCGCGAGGTAGGCCAGCGACACCCCGGCGCAGAGCACCAGGTACATCGGGTGGAACGTCGTGCTGGCGCGCTCCCGGCCGTAGTCGGTGAGCCGCTGCCCGATCGAGTAGATCAGCACCGCGAGGGTCACCACCGCGGACACGACGAGCAGCAGCGCGGAGAGCCGGTCGGCGATGAGCGTGATGCCCGCGGGCGCCGCCCAGCCGCCGACCTGCAGCACCACCGGGCCGGTGCGGTCGGTGACGTAGAGCAGGAACGCGGCGTCGGCGATGATCGCCGCGAGCACCACGAGCCCGATGATGCGCTGGAAGTCGGCGAACCGGCCCAGCGCGAGCGACATCCCGGCGGCGGCCAGCGGCAGCAGGACCGGCAGGGCGACGAGGACGGTCACCTGGTGGCCTCCCGTTCCATCTCGTCCTCCACTGTTTCGTCCTCGGACTCCGCGAGCCTGCGTTCGAGCCGCCGGATCCGGCGGTCCTCGACGTCGTCGCGCACCTCGTCGTGCCCGAGCAGGACCCAGGACCGGTAGGCGAGGGCGAGCAGGAAGGTGGTGAGCGCGAACGTGATGACGATCGCCGTCAGCGCCATGGCCTGCGGCAGCGGATCGGTCATCTGCTCCGGTCCGGCGGAGCCGAGGATCGGCGCTCGCCCGGGCGGGCCGCCGGCCAGCTGCAGCAGCAGGTTGGCGCCGTGCCCGACGATCACCGTGCCGATCAGGATCCGCATCAGCGAGCGCTGCATGAGCAGGTAGAACCCGGCCGAGTAGAGCGCGGCGAGCACGATCGCCATGGTCAGGTTGACGGTGATGTCGGTGGTCACGCCTGCCCCCTCTCCGCTGCGAGCGCGTCGGCTTCGATGCCGGACCCGAGGGTCCGCAGCAGGTCGAGCACCACCCCGACGATCAGCAGGTAGACGCCGATGTCGAGCACGATGCTGGTCACGAACTTGATCTCTCCCAGCAGCGGGAGGCTGATCTTGTAGATCGCGCTCTCCAGCAGCTGGCCGCCGACCAGCAGCGGGACGAAACCGGTGAGGGTGGCGATGGTGAGCCCCAACCCGATCAGCACCGGCGGGCGGAGCGAGATGATCGCGCTGTCGTCCATCCGGCCGCCCGCGAGGTAGCGCAGCGCGAACGCCTGACCGGCGACGAGGCCGCCGCTGAACCCGCCGCCCGGGCGGTCGTGCCCGGCGAACAGCAGGTAGATCGACAGCACCAGCACGGTGGGGAACACGATCCGCGCCGCGAGTTCGAGGAGCACGGCCCGCTCCCGGCCGTCCCGGGGGAAGCCGGACAGCAGCCAGCGCTCCCGCGGGGCGTCCCAGGCGGTCCACGGTGCGCCGGGTCGCTGCCCGTTGCGGGCGGCGGTGTTCCGGGGGTCGCTCATTCCTGCACCTCCTCGTGGCGCCCGCCGCTCCCCGAGACCGCGGCGGGGCGGTCGGCGAGGGCGGTGTTGGAGGCGCTGCGCGAGCTGCGGCGCCTGCGATCGAAGCGGGAGGCCAGCACGAGGCTGGCGACGCCGGTGGCGGCGACGGCGAGCACCGAGATCTCGCCGACCGTGTCGAAGGCGCGGAAGTCCACCAGGATCGCGTTCACGACGTTGGTGGCGCCCGCGCCCTTCTCGGACTGCGCGAGGAAGTCGGCGCTGGCGTCCGGCGGGGCCTGGCGGGCGGCGCTGAACAGCACCGCGGCCACCGCGATCACCACGCCACCGGCGACCGACAGCGCCAGCTTCGGCCAGCGCAGCGAGCGGGCCGCGTCGCCCTTGGTGAAGCGCGCGGGCAACCGCCGCAGCGCGAACACGAAGGCCACCATAGTCAGCGTCTCCACCAGGAACTGCGCGAGCGCCAGGTCCGGTCCCCCGTCGACGATGAACAGCCCGCCGATGCCGTAACCGATCACGCCGACCAGCAGCACCGCGGTGAGCCTGCGCTTGGCCCGCACCACCGCGATCGCCGCGATGAGCACCAGCAGCGCCAGCGGGATCTGCAGCACGTTGTGGTACAGCACCATGTCCGGCGGCAGGTGCAGGTGGGCCAGCAGCACCGAGCCGGGGACCAGGAGCACCGTGAGCAGCAGGATCGAGAGGTAGGTCGGCAGCGAACCGACCTGGGTGCGACCGGTGACGCCGACCGCGGTCCGCTCCAGCAGCGCCATGATCCGCTCGTAGCCGCGCTGGGCGTTGAGCGGCTTGGGCAGCGCGTCGCGCAGCGCGGTCAGCCGGGCGCGCCGCGCGTGCGCCCAGAGCCCGCCGGCCACCGCGATGATCGAGAACAGCAGCGGCAGCTCGAAGCCGTGCCAGAGCTCCAGGTGCGGGACCTCGGTCCCGGTGCCGTAGGAGGCCGCGTAGGCCCCGGCGAGCTCGTCGGTCAGCGGGTAGCCGACGCCGAGCACCACCCCGGCGAACGCGGGGATCGCGGCGGGCACCAGCAGCGTTCCGTTCGGCGGCGCCGCGGAGGTCGCCGCGACCCCGGGCTTGTCCGCGAACGCGCCCCAGAGCATCCGGGCGCTGTAGGCGACGGTGAACACCGAGCCCAGGACCAGCACGAGATCGATGAGCAGCCCGGTTCCACCGCCGCCGAGGAAGGCCCCGAACGCGGCCTCCTTGCCGAGGAAGCCGAGCATCGGCGGCAGACCCGCCATCGAGGCGGCGGCGAGCACGGCGACCACGGCCAGCGCGGGCATCCGGCGGCCGAGCCCGGACAGCTCCCGCACGTCCCGGGTCCCGGCCTGGTGGTCGACGATGCCGACGACGAGGAACAGCGTCGCCTTGAACAACCCGTGCGCCAGCAGCATCGCGGACCCGGCCAGCGCTGCCGCGTAGGTTCCCTGCCCGACCAGCACCATGAGGAAGCCGAGCTGGCTGACGGTGCCGTAGGCGAGCAGCTTCTTGAGGTCCGTCTCGTGCAGCGCCCGCCAGCCGCCGAGGACCATCGTGATCAGGCCGAACACCGTGATCGGCACGTACCACTGCGGGACGCCCAGGAAGACCGGGCCGAGCCGGGCGACCAGGAAGACCCCGGCCTTGACCATCGAGGCGGCGTGCAGGTAGGCGCTGATCGGGGTGGGCGCGACCATCGCCGTGGGAAGCCAGTTGTGGAACGGCATCTGCGCGGACTTGGTGAGCGCGCCGACGAGGATCAGCGAGGCGGCCACGGCGAGCGGGGCACCGCCCGGCGGGGCGTCGATGATCTCGGAGATGCGGTAGGTGCCCGCCGCCTCACCGAGGACGACGAAGCCCAGCAGCATCACCAGGCCGCCCATCATGGTGATCATGAGCGCTTGCAGCGCGGAGCGCCGCGACTCCCGGCTCACCCCGGCCTGTCCCACCAGCAGGAAGGAGCAGATGGTGGTCAGCTCCCAGAACACGTAGGCGGTGAGCAGGTCGTCGGCGAGGATCAGCCCGAACATCGCGCCCGCGAACGCCAGCAGCAGCGGGGCGGAGCGCTTCGCGTCCCCGCTGCCCGGGGCGAAGTAGCCGATCGAGTAGACCAGCACCAGCACCCCGATGCCCGCGACCAGCAGCGTCATCAGCAGCGCCAGCGCGTCGAGGCGGAAGGTGAACTCCAGGCCCAGCAGCGGTGACCACGGGACCTCCTCGACCACCGCGTCTCCGCTGAGCACCGCGCCCGCCTTGCTCAGCACCCACACCAGTGCTGCGGCGGGCGGTACCGCGGCGATCGCGAAGGCCGCGCGGGTGTTGCGGCGGGCTACCATCGGCAACGCCAGGGCCACCAGCAGGTGGACGAGGACGAACGCGGACAAGGGCACCTCCTCGGCGAGCCGGCGATCGACGACCGTGGACCGGGCGACCCCGTGGGATTGTTCGTCACCCACGCCGCGCCCACCATCGCGCGGCCCCATCGCGGTGCGACGGGGCCTGCCTGGGAGCACGCTCGACCGCCCTCCGCGCGCGGCGGTGGCCGACTGGTGCGTGACGGGGTCGTCGAGCGGTTGTCTCCCGCCGACGGTGGTCCCGGTCGTGCCCAACTTATCCGAATCGCCCCCTCCGGTCACCCTTGTCGATCAGACCCCGGCCGCGCCTCTGGCGCAGGTCGAACGGGGTTTCCCGTTGCGACCGCCTAAATCTCGCGCCCCCGGGCGATCACCCGGCGGAACCGAACGCGTGGGAAACTTCACCTTTGGTAACACCGCTGTCCCGACCAATGGACTCCAGCAGCGCACGCCGGGTCGTACCCGCTGCTGGCCGGTGCTCGACCGGGCTCGCCCCGGGGCGGTGGGACGGGAGGGGGAGAATGTGCGCGTGCCGACGACTGAGGAAGAGGCCGCGCCCGGCGCGGGCCGGCTGATCGCGGACCGCTACCGGCTGGACCAGCGCATCGGCGGTGGTGCGATGGGCATCGTCTGGGCCGGGACCGATGAGCTGCTGCGCAGGCCGGTCGCGGTGAAGGAGGTGCTGCTGCCCCGGGGAATGCCCGAGGGCGAGGCCGCCGAGCTGCGCGAGCGCGCCCTCCGCGAGGCCCGCGCCATCGCGCTGGTGACCCACCCGAACGTGGTGACGCTCTACGACGTGGCCCGGCACGAGGGCGAGCCGTTCGTCGTCATGGAGCTGGTCCCCTCGCAGAGCCTCGCCGCCGTGCTCAGCGAGCACGGCGCGCTCGGCACCCAGCAGCTCGCCCTCGTCGCCGACGGCGTGGCCGCCGCGCTCGACGCCGCGCACCGGGCCGGGATCGTGCACCGGGACGTCAAGCCGGGCAACGTGCTCATCGGCGACGACGGGCGGATCAAGCTCAGCGACTTCGGCATCTCGCGCAACGTCTCCGAGCACACCATCACGAGCACCGGGATCATGCTGGGCACCCCGGCGTTCATCGCCCCGGAGATCGCTTCCGGCGAGGCGGTGACCGAGGCCGCCGACCTGTGGGGTCTGGGCGCGACGCTGTTCGCCGCCTCCGAGGGCGCCGCGCCGTACGGCACGAACGACGACCCGCTGGCCACGATCACCTCGGTGGTGCGCGGCCCGGTGCCCGCCCCGCAGCGCCTCGGACCGATCGCCGAGATCATCTCGTTGCTGATGGTGAAGGACCCGTCGCGGCGGATCTCCCCCCAGGAGGTGCGCAGGCAGGTGCAGAACCTGCTGCCGCCCTCGGGTTCCCGGCCGTTCGAGATGCTGCTCGACCCGGACGCGCCGACGGTGCAGGTGCGCAAGCCCGCGAGCGCCACCGCGCCGGGGACCGCCGAGGCCGACGCCGACGCCGACGAGGAACCCGCCCAGCTCGCCGCCGATCCGGGGCCGCTGCCGTTCGCGCTCTCCGAGCCGCCGCCCCGGCCCCGCCGGCGGTTCCGCTGGGCCGCGGCCGGGCTGGTGCTGGCCGCGATCGTGCTGTTCGCGGGCTCGGCGGTCGGCGGCTTCGCCGGGACTCGCGCGCTCGCCGGGCGACCGGTGCTGCCCGAGTTCGCGGAGGCCGCCCCGCCCGCTCCCGACGTCGAGCGCCTGGCGCGCTACGTCGACGAGGCCAAGCGCGGCGGCGGCGACCCGGGCGGGGCGTTCGAAGTCGTCGCGCCCGAGGGCTGGGAGGTGTTCCGGGGCAGCCGGAGCAAGCCGGGGCGGAGCATGGTCGTCTACCTGGTCTCGCCGGACGGGCGGGAGGAGGTCGCCGTGGAGCGGTTCCAGAACTACTACGCCGAGGGCTTCACCGCGCAGGACTACATCGAGTCGCTGCCGGAGCGCTCGGCCGGGAAGCACGGCGTGTTCGCGCTGCGCGGCGACCAGTCGATCGGTGGCGTGGAGAGCGAGAGCGGCGAGACCGACCGGCAGCTGACCTACACCAGCGAGCTGGGCGGGCTGATGGGCCCGGCGGTGACCGAGGTGCCGCGGCGAACGAGCTCGCAGCTCATGCCGCGCGGCGGTGATCTGTGGGTGCTGCGGGCCACCAGCCCCGAGGACCAGGGCGAGCGCGCCCAGGAGCTGTTCACCACGGCGCTGGAGGGCTTCCGGATCACCGTCTGATCGCGCTGGCCCCTCCCCCGGCCGCGCGACCGTCGCGGTTCCGGTGACGGGACCTCGGCCGCGCGGTCGGGGACAACGATCAGGACTCGGGTTCGGCGACAGCGAGTCGGCCGCGGGGCCGGTGGTGACTACGCTGGTGGATCGTGACCACTCCCACTGACCCGTTCGCCACCGCCAGCGCCGCCGCGGCCGCCCTCGCCGAGAGCACCGGGGCGGCCCACCACGACATCGCCGTCGTGCTCGGGTCCGGCTGGCGGCCCGCCGCCGAGGAGATCGGCAGCCCGGCCGCCGAAGTGACCATGTCCGACCTGCCCGGTTTCGCGCCGCCGAGCGCGAGCGGGCACAGCGGGCTGATCTGGTCGATCCCCGTCGGGGGCAAGCAGGTGCTGGTGTTCCTGGGGCGCACCCACCTCTACGAGGGCGGGAGCACGGACTCGGTGGTGCACGGGGTGCGCACCGCGGTCGCCGCCGGGTGCGGGACCGTCGTGCTCACCAACGCCGCCGGTGGACTGCGCGAGGGCATGTCGGTCGGGCAGCCGGTGCTGATCAGCGACCACGTGAACCTGACCGCCCGATCCCCGCTGGTCGGGCCGCACTTCGTGGACCTCACCGACCTGTACTCGCCGCGGCTGCGCGGGCTCGCCCGCGAGATCGACGGGACCCTGGAGGAGGGCGTGTACGCCGGGCTGCCCGGGCCGCACTTCGAGACCCCGGCGGAGATCCGGATGCTGCGCTCGGCCGGGGTGGACCTGGTGGGCATGTCGACGGTGGCCGAGGCGATCGCCGCGCGGGCCGCCGGGGCCGAGGTGTTCGGGCTGTCGCTGGTGACGAACCTGGCCGCCGGTCTTTCCGGCCAGCCGCTGAACCACCAGGAGGTGCTCGACGCGGGCCGGGACTCCGCCGGGCGGATGGGCAAGCTCCTGCACGACCTCGTCGAACGATCCTGACCGCTCGATTCCAGAGGCGGTTCCAACACCGGAGGGCGTGACGACGTGGTCAGCACCTGGGAACTCGATCCGGCGGTGGCCGAGGCCGCCCGGGAGTGGATCGACGCGGACGTGGATCCCGCCGCGCGGGCCGAGCTCGAGGAGGTGCTGGCCGCCGCGACGGCGGGCGACCAGGCGGCCGCCGCCGACCTGGCGCGGCGCATGTCCGGCCTGCCCACCTTCGGCACCGCCGGGTTGCGCGGCGCGGTGCGGGCCGGGGCGAACGGCATGAACCGGGCCGTGGTGGTGCGCACCAGCGCCGGGGTCGCCGACTGGCTCACCGGGCAGGGCCACGGGGGCGGGACCGTCGTGGTCGGCCGGGACGCCCGGCACGGCTCGCGGGAGTTCGCCGAGGACGCCGCCGGGGTCTTCGCCGCGGCGGGCTTCGACGTGCGGGTGCTGCCGGGTCCGTTGCCCACCCCGGTGCTCGCGCACGCGACCCGCGCGCTGGAGGCCGTGGCCGGGGTGCAGATCACGGCATCGCACAACCCGCCGCAGGACAACGGCTACAAGCTCTACCTCACCGGCGGCACCCAGCTGATCGGTCCGGCGGACGCGGAGATCGAGCGGTGCATCGCGGCGAGCCCGCCCGCGCGCGAGGTCCCGCGCGCGGCGGACTGGACGGTGCACGAGCGGGCGCTGGCGGACTACCTGCTCCCGATGGCGGCGCTCCCCCGCGGCTCCGCGCGCACCCTGCGGGTGGCCGCGACCGCGCTGCACGGAGTGGGCGCGGAACCGCTGCGGCGCGCGCTGGCGGCGGCCGGGTTCACGGACGTGCACCAGGTCGCCGAGCAGTCCGAACCGGACCCCGACTTCCCCACCGTGGGCTTCCCGAACCCGGAGGAGCCGGGCGCCACCGACCTGCTGCTGGCGCTGGCCGCCGAGGTCGGCGCGGATCTCGCGATCGCGCTGGACCCCGACGCGGACCGCTGCGCGCTGGGCGTCCGCGACGGGGACGGCTGGCGGATGCTGCGCGGGGACGAGACCGGGGTGCTGCTCGGCGAGCACGTGCTCGCCGGGCTGGACCGCGCGGCGGAGCCGGATCCGCTGGTGGCGACCACGATCGTCTCCTCGACGATGTTGCGCTCGATCGCCGCGCGCCACGGTGCCCGCTTCGACGAGACGCTGACCGGCTTCAAGTGGCTGGTCCGCTCCGGTGACGGCCGAGGCACCGGGCTGGTGTACGCCTACGAGGAGGCGCTGGGGCACTGCGTCGACCCGCGGCGGGTGCGGGACAAGGACGGCATCTCGGCCGCCGTGCTGGCCTGCGACCTGGCCGCGACGCTGCGCGCGGCGGGCCGGGGCCTGCCCGACCTGCTCGACGAGCTCTCGACCGAGCACGGGGTCCACCGCACCGGCCAGGTCTCGGTGCGCGTCACCGACCTCGACGTGATCGCGGAGACGATGCGCGGGCTGCGCGCCGAACCGCCCACCGAGCTGGCCGGCACCGCGGTGTCGGTGCGGGACCTGCTGCCGAGGACCGACGGGCTGCTGATCACCGGTGCGGGCGGGCTGCGGCTGGTGATCCGCCCGTCCGGCACCGAGCCGAAGCTCAAGTGCTACTTCGAGGTGGTCGAGGACGCCGGGCGGGACCTGGCGGCGGCGAAGCTGCGGGCCGGGGAGCGGCTCGCCGGGCTGGAGGCGGCGGTGGCGGAGCTCGTCACCCCCGGCTGACCGGGTTGGGCGCGCTCCGGGGCGGACCTACACTCCGGGTGATGCCGAGATTGCTGATCGTCCACCACACGCCGTCGCCCGGGATGCAGGCGATGTTCGAGCAGGTCGTGGCGGGGGCGACCACCGACGAGATCGAGGGCGTCGAGGTGGTGCGCAAGGCCGCGCTGGCCGCCACGGCCGCCGACGTGCTCGCCGCCGACGGCTACCTGCTGGGGACCCCGGCCAACCTGGGTTACATCAGCGGGGCGCTCAAGCACTTCTTCGACACCGTGTACTACCCGTGCCTGGACTCGACGGCCGGGCGCCCGTTCGGCTGCTACGTGCACGGCAACGAGGGGACCGAGGGCGCGGTGCGCGCGCTGGGGACGATCACCACGGGGCTGGCCTGGAAGCAGGTCGCCGCACCGCTCTGCCTGTCCGGAACGCCGGATCCGGCGGGCCTGGCCGCGTGCTGGGAGCTCGGCGCCACGGTCGCGGCCGTGCTCGCGGAGTGAGGCGCCTCCGATCTTGCAGCGCGACCCCCGGTCGCCCGCTCGATCTTCGCCCACCGGACGGTCGGGGCGTGCTTTTTCCCTCAACAGGGCCGAAACCCCCCTGTTGATCTTGATCGAAAATCACCCGCTAAGGTGATCAAGGCCGTGCGGGACGCGCACCCGAGCGGCCACCGGGGCGCCCCGGACGAAGCCCGCCTTCCCTCAACTGTCGTGCCGAGTCCGGGGCGTCCTTCCCGTTCGCGGGCCCGCCGGAACCCGGGCCGCCCCCGCGCGGCGGTGAAGCCTGCCCTGCCGCCGCCCGGAGGCCTGCCGCCCCGACATTCGACCAGGTCACCGGCCGCGCGTTACCCTTTCACGGTGAGTGAGGAAACGATCGAACTCGAACTCGACGACTCCGGTGTCTCCGTCGACCTGCCGCAGCCCGCGCACCCGCGGGATCAGGTCCACGGAGTGCCCTACCGGCCGGTCGAGTTCCGCGACGACGATCTGCCGACCGCGCTGGAACGGTCCGCCAAGTGGCTGCGCGAAGCGCAGTCCTGGTTGGGCGAGCCGGTGGACGTCATCGCCGTCCACCTGGATTACGACGACCGCAAGGGCGCTCCGTACTACGAGCTGAAGTTGCTCTGCAACGAAGAAGACCTGGCAGGTGCGCCGCTCGCCCTCCGCAAGCACGAGGACGAGGACCACGTCGAAACCGACCGCTGAACGAGGCCGGGGTGCGGCGGCACGCCGCACCCCGGTGCACCAGCGCCCTCAGCCGCCGCGGCGCCCCTTCCAGGACGCGGTGCCGCGCAGCACCCGGACCGCCCCGTCGATCAGGACCCCGCCGAACAGCGCCCCGGTGAACGGCGCCAGCGGCGCCAGCTCGGGCCGGGTGCGCATGGCACGCGCGGTGTGCACGTGCGCGACGCCCTGCGCCGCCCAGCCCACCGCCCCGAGGACGACCAGCGGGACCCGGCCGCTCCGCGCCCCCGCCAGCACCGCGACCGGCGCGGCCAGGGACAGCGCGATCTGCCCGAGGCCGCCGCCGAGCAGCACCGGCACCGACTGCCGGGTACCGGCCACGAAGCTCTTCCGGAACGACGCCCAGCCCTGCGAGAACGGGTCCATCCCCGTCGTCGCGAGGTGGTCCAGCCCGTCCACGGTGCGGGTGACACCGCCGTGGTCGCGGACCGCGGTGGCGATCGCGATGTCCTCGTTGCGCAGCCCGGCCAGCGCGCTCCAGCCGCCGATCTTGTCGTAGTGCGAGCGGCGCAGCAGGAGGCAGTGCCCGATCGCGAAGGCCCTCGCGCCGCGCCCGTCCGGCGAGGCGTTCTCCCCGATCATCTGGAGCCCCGGCGGCATCAGCAGCGGCCAGGCCGCCGAGCGCTCCGGCGGTGGCCCGCCCGGGGTGGAGACGAGGTCCGCGCTCACCTCCTCGGCGGTGGTCAGCAGCCGCGCCAGCAGCTCGGGGCCGAGCGCGGTGTCGGCGTCGACGAACAGCAGCCACTCCCCCGCCTCGGGCGCGCCGGCGGCCTCGACGCCCGCGTGCATGGCGTGCACCTTGCCGGTCCAGCCGGGCGGCGGGCCCTCCACCCGGACCACCGCGACCCGGGGATCGGCCGCCGCGTGCGCGCGGGCGATGTCGCCGGTGCCGTCGGTGGAGCCGTCGTCGACCACCACCACCCGGAGCGCCGCGGGGTCCCGCGCGCCGTAGGACTGGGAGCGGATCCCGCGCAGGCAGGCGTCGAGCACCGCTGCCTCGTCGCGGGCCGGGACGACGACCGTCACCGCGGCCGGCGGGACGTCGCTGGGGCGGGGTTCGCGCAGCCGGACCAGCGAGCGGACCTGGCGGATCGTGCGGACGCTGCGGTAGCAGGCCCCCGCGACCGCACCCCCGAGCAGGGCTGCCGCGACGGCGATTCTTCGTGGAGCCACCACCCCAGCCTGCCACGAATCGGGCGAAACACCCGAGATCTCGGGCGCGAACACCGCGGGAACACCGCGGGGCGCGGAGTCAGGCCTTGGGCTTGGCGGAGCGTTCGAGGAAACCCGCGATCTCGACGAGTTCGCGCTGGTCGCGGCCGACCTCGCGGACCAGGGCGAGCGCCTCGTCCTCGTCGGCCTCGATCCACCAGCCGTTGACGTCGCACATCGCGACCGCGGCGATCCAGCCGAGCCGCCAGTTGCCCTCGACCAGCGGCCGGGTCCGCACCAGGGAGTCCAGCAGGGCGGCCGACTTCAGCCACAACGTCTCGTAGGCGGGCGCCCCGAGCACCTCGGCGCGCGGCCGGTAGGCCGCCGCGTCGAGCAGTCCGCTGTCCCGCACCACCAGGTCACCCCGGGTGACGGCGGTCGCGAGCAGCAGCAGATCGGAAGCGTCGAGGTAGACGAGCACCGATCAATGATCGATCACGCCGACCCGAGCTTGTCCAGCAATCCCCGGTAGTGCGGCAGCACCCGCTGCACCACGTCGCCGAGCTGCTGGTCCTTGCGCTGCCTGGCCCACCGCTCGGCGAGCGCGGCGCGCACGATCTCCTGCTTGGAGCGCCCCTCGGCGGCCGCGAGTTCCGCCAGCCGATCGCTCTCCTCGTCGGTCAGCCGCAGTGTCATCGCCATGCCCGGATGGTATCGCGCTGATACCACCCGGACCAGGGCGCGGAGCCCGGCTAGACCGCGCCGTACTCGCGGTCCCCGGCGTCGCCGAGGCCGGGGACGATGTAGCCGGACTCGTTGAGCCGCTCGTCCACGCTCGCCGTGACGACGCGCAGCGGCAGCCCGGCCTCCTCCAGGTGCCGCAGGCCCTCGGGCGCGGCGAGGGTGCAGATCGCGGTCACGTCGGTGGCGCCGCGCTCGCCGAGCAGCCGGATGGTGTGCAGCATCGAGCCGCCGGTGGCCAGCATCGGATCCAGCACCAGCACCGGGAGCCCGGAGAGGTCGGCGGGCAGCGACTCCAGGTACGGCGTGGGCTGCAGGGTCTCCTCGTCGCGGGCGAGCCCGACGAAGCCCATCTGCGCCTCCGGGATGAGCCGGTGCGCCTGGTCCGCCATCCCGAGCCCGGCCCGCAGCACCGGCACCAGCAGCGGCGGGTTGGCCAGCCGGTAGCCGGTGGTGCGCGCGACCGGGGTGTGGATGGGCGCCTCGGCGACCTCGGCGTCGCGGGTCGCCTCGTAGATCAGCATGAGGGTGAGTTCTTGCAGCGCCGCGCGGAAGGCCGCGTTCTCCGTGCGCGCATCGCGCATGGTCGACAGCCTCGACTTCGCCAGCGGGTGGTCCACGACCCGAACGTCCATGACCGAGCACAGTAACGGCCGGTCCCGGTACCGCGGTCCGCCCGGCCGCGCCGGTGTGCTCCCCGTCGCCCCGGGGCGGTCAGGGGTGCAGCACGACCTTGGTGTAGCCCTCCACGCGCTGGTCGAACTTGCGGTAGGCGTCCGGCGCGTCGGCCAGCGGGAGCTCGTGCGAGACCACGAAGCTGGGTTCCGCCCGACCCGCGGTGATCAGGTCGCGGAGCTGCCGGTTGTAGCGCTTCACGTTGCACTGCCCGGTCCCGACGACCTGCCCCTTCTCGAACATGGTGCCGATCGCCACCAGCAGCATCCCCTGCTTGGCGTTCTCGTCCGGCCCCCCGGGGTCGGCGGGCACGTACAAGCCCGGCACGCCGAGCCGCCCGGTGGGACGCACGGTGCGGATCAGGGAGTTGAGCACCACGGCGGGCTCCTCGGTGGCCGCGTCGGCGGTGTGCGCCTGGTAGCCCACCGCGTCCACGCCCTTGTCGGTGCCCGCGCCGCCGGTCTGCTCCTTGATCTGCTCCACCGGGTCGCCCGCGCTGAAGTCGATCGGGATCGCGCCGATCTGCTCCGCCTTCGACAGCCGCTCGGGGACGCGGTCGACGGAGTACACCCGGGAGGCCCCGCGCAGCAGCGCCGAGTAGGCGGCCATCAGCCCGACCGGCCCGGCGCCGTACACCGCGCAGGTCTCCCCCGGAGCCACCTGCGCGAGCTCGCAGCCGTGGTAACCGGTGGGGAAGATGTCGGCCAGCAGCACGTAGTCGGCTTCCTTGCTCCCGTCCGGCGGCAGCACCAGGCAGTTGAAGTCGGCGTACGGCACCCGGAGGTACTCGGCCTGCCCACCGGGGTAGGGCCCCATCGACACGTAGCCGTAGGCGCCGCCGGCGAAGCCCGGGTTCACGGTCAGGCAGAACGCCGTGTTGCCCGCCGTGCAGTTCGCGCAGAACCCGCAGGCCACGTTGAACGGCATCACCACGCGGTCCCCTCGCCGCAACCCGTGCACGCCGTCCCCCAGCTCCTCGACGATGCCGAGGTTCTCGTGGCCGAAGACGATGCCGGGCTCAGCGGCGGTCCGCCCCTCGTACATGTGCAGGTCCGATCCGCAGATCGCGGTGGACGTCACCCGCACGATCACGTCGTTCGGGTGCTGGATCGCGGGCCGCTCGACCTCACCGATCTCGACCTCGAACGGTTCGCGGTAGACCACTGCCTTCATCGCCGATCACCTCCGCAACGCCGTGGCGCGCCCCGCGCCGCCTCCCGGCTACCCGGTGAGCAACGGCCCTCCCTCACTCGTCCGGGTGGTCTCCGGAGAGCTTCGGCGGCGCCCGCGGCTGACCTAGACTGCGCGGCATGGTCGAACCACTGCCGGCGCCCGCGGGCGAGCCGCCACCGGAACTCGCCGAGGCCACCCGGGACGAGCACTCGCTGCGCCGCTTCCTGCGCGGACTGCCGGGCGTGGACCAGGTCGGGCTGGAGCAGCGGGCCGCCGGGCTCGGGACCCGCAGCATCAAGAAGGACGCGAAGGCCTGGGCGATCGACACCGCGATCGGGATGGTGGACCTCACCACGCTGGAGGGCGCCGACACCGAGGGCAAGGTGCGCGCGCTGGCGGCGAAGGCCCGCCGCCCGGACGCCGAGTACCCGGACGTGCCCCCGGTCGCCGCGGTCTGCGTGTACCCGGACCTGGCGGCCGCGGCCGTCGAGGCCCTGCGCGGCTCGGGAGTCGGCGTGGCCTCGGTCGCGACGGCGTTCCCCTCCGGCCGCTCCTCCCGGCAGGTCAAGCTCGCCGACGTGGAGCTCGCGGTCGCCGCCGGGGCTTCCGAGGTGGACATGGTCATCGACCGGGGGGCGTTCCTGGCGGGCCGTTACGGCGAGGTGTTCGAGGAGATCCGCGCCGTGAAGGCGGCCTGCGGCTCCGCGCACCTCAAGGTCATCCTGGAGACCGGCGAGCTGGCGACGTACGACAACGTGCGCCGCGCGAGCTGGCTGGCGCTGCTGGCGGGCGGCGACTTCATCAAGACCTCGACCGGCAAGGTGGCCCCGGCGGCCACGCTGCCGGTGACGACGTTGATGCTGCAGGCGGTCCGGGACTGGCGGGACCGCACCGGGCAGCTGCGCGGGGTGAAGCCGGCGGGCGGCATCCGGACCACCAAGGACGCCATGCGCTACCTGGTCGCGGTGCACGAGGTCGCCGGGCCGGAGTGGCTGACCCCGGAACTGTTCCGCTTCGGCGCGTCGAGCCTGCTGGGAGACCTGTTGATGCAACGGCGGACGCAACGCACCGGCCACTACTCGGCCGCGGACTACGTGGCGGTGGACGCATGAGCCCCTGGGAGTACGCGCCCGCGCCGGAATCGGCGGCCGTGGCGAACCTGCGCGAGCGGTACCGGATGTTCGTCGACGGCGAGTTCGCCGACGGCTCCGGCGCCCCGCTGATCACGATCAACCCGGCCACCGGGGATCCGCTGGCCGAGGTCGCCACCGCAGCCGAGTCCGATGTGGATGGCGCGGTGCGGGCGGCACGGCTCGCCTTCGAGCGCAGCTGGGGACCGATGCCCGGCGCCGAGCGGGCGAAGTACCTGTTCCGCATCGCCCGGCTCATCCAGGAGCGCGGCCGCGAGCTCGCGGTGCTGGAGACGCTGGACAACGGCAAGCCCATCAAGGAGTCCCGGGACACCGACGTCCCGACGGCCGCGGCGCACTTCTTCCACCACGCGGGCTGGGCCGACAAGCTCGGCCACGCGGGCCACGGCCCGGACCCGCGGCCGCTGGGCGTGGCGGCGGGGATCATCCCGTGGAACTTCCCGCTGCTCATGCTGGCCTGGAAGATCGCCCCGGCGCTGGCCTGCGGCAACACCGTGGTGCTCAAGCCCGCCGAGACCACGCCGCTGAGCGCGCTGGTGTTCGGCGAGCTGTGCCAGGAGGCCGGGCTGCCGCCGGGCGTGGTGAACGTGCTGCCCGGCGCCGGGGACGTGGGCGCGCGGCTGGCCGCGCATCCGGGCGTCGACAAGGTCGCGTTCACCGGGTCCACCGCCGTGGGCAAGGAGATCCAGCGGACGCTGGCCGGGACCGGGCGGAAGCTGACCCTGGAGCTCGGCGGCAAGGCCGCGAACCTCGTCTTCGACGACGCCCCGCTGGACCAGGCCGTCGAGGGCGTCGTGAACGGCATCTTCTTCAACCAGGGCCAGGTGTGCTGCGCCGGATCCCGGCTGCTGGTGCAGGAATCGGTGGCCGAGGAGTTCCTCGCCAAGCTGCGCGCCCGGGTCGGGACGTTGCGGGTCGGCGACCCGCTGGACAAGAACACCGACGTCGGCGCGATCAACTCCGCCGAGCAGCTGGCCCGCGTCTCCGAGCTCGTCGCGGCCGGGGAGGCGGAGGGCGCGACCCGCTGGAGCAGCCCCTGCCCGCTGCCGGAGCGCGGGTTCTTCTTCGCGCCCACCGTGTTCGCGGAGGTCCACCAGTCGATGCGGATCGCCCGGGAGGAGATCTTCGGCCCGGTGCTGTCGGTGCTGACCTTCCGCACCCCGGACGAGGCGATCGCCAAGGCGAACAACACCCCCTACGGCCTGTCCGCCGGGGTGTGGACGGAGAAGGGTTCGCGCGCCCTGTGGGCGGCCCAGCGGCTGCGCGCCGGGGTCGTGTGGTCCAACACGTTCAACCGCTTCGACCCGACCGCGCCGTTCGGCGGCTACCAGGAGTCCGGGTTCGGCCGCGAGGGCGGCCGCGCCGGTCTGGAGGCATACCTTGACGTCTGAGCACAGCGCCCCGGGCGAGACCTCGCGGCTCGCGGTGGCCAAGACCTGCAAGCTCTACCTCGGCGGCGCGTTCCCGCGCTCGGAGTCCGGCCGGGTGTACCCGGTGCGCGGCGCGGACGGCGCGCTGCTGGCGAACGCGGCGCTGGCCTCCCGCAAGGACGTCCGGGACGCGGTCGCCGCCGCCCGCAAGGCCTTCCCCGGCTGGGCCGGCGCCACCGCCTACAACCGGGGCCAGGTGCTGTTCCGCATCGCCGAGGTGCTGGAGGGCCGCCGCGCCCAGTTCGCCGCCGAGGTCGCGGCCGCCGAGGGCATCGGCGCGGACGCGGCCGGGCGCGCGGTGGACGCCTCGATCGACCGGGTGGTGTGGTTCGCGGGCTGGACGGACAAGATCAGCACCGTGCTCGGCGGGGCGAATCCCGTGGCGGGACCGTACTTCTCGTTCAGCGTGCCCGAGCCGACCGGCGTCGTCGGGGTCCTCGCGCCGCAGGAGTCCTCGTTGCTGGGTCTGGTGAGCGTGCTCGCCCCGGTGCTGGCGACGGGCTGCACCGCGGTCGTGATCACCAGTGCCGAGCGGCCGCTGCCCGCGGTCGCGCTCGCGGAGGTGCTGGCCACCTCGGACGTGCCCGCCGGGGCGGCGAACCTGCTCACCGGGCTGGCGGCCGAGCTCGGCCCGTGGCTGGCCTCGCACGCCGACGTCAACGCCCTCGACCTCACCGGCGCGGATCCGGAACTGCGCCCGGAGCTGGAACGGGCGGCCGCGGGCACGGTGACCCGGGTGCTGCGCGCCCCGCGCGGCGAACCCGACTGGACCGCCGCCCCCGGCCTGGAGCGCCTCCGCGCCTGCACCGAGCTCAAGACCGTCTGGCACCCGATCGGCACCTGAACCGGTGGTCCGCGCGCCCGATCGGCGCGCGGACCCGGCGCGGTTCGTGATCTTCCGATCCGGTCAGCGCGACCCAGCGCCGCGGGTTCCCGGCTGCTTCCTCGCGAGAGCGACCGTTCCGCCGCGCGTCGGCACGCGCCGGGAACGGGTCCCGCGAGGAAGCAGCCGGGATTCCGCCGCCCACCCCTCGAACGGGCCGGCCCCCGCGACTTCGATCAGCGGATCTGCCAGTCCAGGCGGCCGTCCTCGGTGACCGTGGGGTGGCTGTGCCCGGCGGGAGCGCCCTCGGTCAGCGAGCGGTGCACGTCCGAGAGCATCGCCGAGATGCTCAGCCACTCCGGGCGCTGCACCTGCCCGGCCTCCTGCTCCCACTCCAGCACGCACCCGCGCTTCGGTCCCGGCCGGAGGTCCACCACCAGCTCGTCGGCGAACCCGTCCCCGGCGATCGGGATCCACGCCGGGTGGTAGCTCGACCCGGGCGAACCCGCGTAGTAGTCGCAGGCGGGCCGCTCCCACTGCGACGCCCACGTCTTGCGCTGCCCGCACCACACCTCCCGCGCCCGCTTCGCGCCGTAGGGCGTGTAGAAGGGCGGCAGCGCATCGGCGAGGACGTCACCGTCGGTGCCGCCGCAGGCGGTCCACCACTCCCGCAGCTCCCCGGGCAGCCGGATCTCGAACTCCGCTTCCAGCTCCGCGAAATCCGGCGGGGTCGAGGGCGGGATCAGGGCCGCTGCGGTCACCGGTGCGTGCTCGTCCAACCACAGCACGATTTTCGTCCACAGCTCCGTGACATCCATTCGCATCATGATCGACGGGCCCGCGTGGCGCGGGTACCGCCAACCGGGAGCGCGCGGCCGACTCACCTCGGACGACACCCGGGGCCAGGATCGGTTGCGAGCGGACTCGACGCGATCGATACGGTGGGCAGCCCCGACCGGACGCCGAGCGCGAGTCGGGCAACCCGTAGGCTTCGCGGACGTCGGTTCGGCCACCGGAGGTAGGAAGATGGCGCAGGACATCGTCCCCATCGAACTGGGGCTGCCGCAAGGCGATGTGGTCACCTTGTGGGCACCGCGCTGGCGCGAGGACGGCGAGGAGTGGGAGGCGTTCCTCGGTCACGAGGACGACCTCTACGGCTTCCCCGACGCGGCGCGGCTCGCGGCGTTCGTGCGCACCGCCCGGGAGCACGACCTCGACGACCACCCGGCCTGGCACGTGGTGCCCGCTCTCTCCGCGGTCGAGCTGAACCCGGACGAGGACCACCAGTTCGACCTCGTCGGCGTCCCGGAGCTGGTGGCCGAGCCCCCGGACGTCTGGGCGATCAACGAGCTGCACGACATCGTGGAGATCGCCCGCTCGCTGGCGGACGTCTGCGAGCTGGACGTGGTGCACGACGTGCTCGACGCCGCCGACGGGTTCAGCCTGCTGGACCAGGGGACCCTGGTCTTCAGCGGCAAGGACGGCCAGAAGCGCTGGGCCGAGCTGTGCGCCGTCGTCGCCGACCGCTGGGACGAGCTGCTCGACGCGCTCGACGCGGTCGTGGCCACCCCGGAGGTGCCGGCGGACGCGGTGGCGACCGCGGAGACCGAGCTCGCCGAGGCGATGGAGCACGAGGAGATCGACCGCTCCGACTCCGGCTCCGAGACCGATGTGGACCCGGTGGACGACGACGCGGAGCCGGGCTTCTGGGGCGAGATCGGCATCGACCCGATCCGCATCACCACCTCCGCGGGCGAGTTCTACTCGCTGCGCTGCTACCTCGACGACGACCCGGTCTTCCTCGGCTCCGCCGGGCGGATCGACGTGTTCCCCTCGGCGCGGGCGCTGGCCCGCTTCCTCGCCGAGGACGAGGAGCTGGCGGACAACGATCTGGCGCGGGTGGCGACCTGGCCGGAGGTGACGCAGCGGGCGACCGCGGGCGAGCTGGAGATCGACGTCGACCCGGACAACAGCTACGTCTTCACCGGCCTGGACGACGACCTCGCCGCCGGACCGTCCGAAGTGGACCCGAACCAGCTGGACCTGGCGGAGGAGCTGCTGCTGGACGCGGCCGCCTGGGCCGACGACAAGACCGCGGACGAAGCGCTCCAGCCGTCCGAGCGGCTGGGCTGGCTGGTGTCGTTCGTGCTGCGCCCCGACCCGAACCGGCTCCCCCCGAGCGCACCGTTCGACGCCGAGGTCGAGACCTGGCGCGGCCTGGTCGCCCAGTTCGAGGACCAGCGCCTGCGCAAGCACTGACCGCACGCGACGCGGCCCCTCTCCCGATCCCGGGGGAGGGGCCGCGTCGTGCTCGGTGGGCCGGTCAGCCCATCAGGGTCGCGTAGCCCGGCTTGATGACGTCGTTGATGATCGCGAGCCGGTCGTCGAAGCCGAGGAACGAGGACTTCATCGCGTTCACCGTGAACCACTGCATGTCCGCCCAGCCGTAGCCGAAGGTCTCGTGCAGCGCGGCGAACTCGCCGGACATCGTGCAGTGGCTCATCAACCGGTTGTCCGTGTTCACCGTGACGCGGAAGCGCAGCCTGCTCAGCAGCCCGATCGGGTGCTCGGCCAGCGAGGCCGCCGCCCCGGTTTGCAGGTTCGACGACGGGCACATCTCCAGCGGGATCCGCCGGTCCCGCACGTAGGACGCGAGCCGTCCCAGGTGCACCTCGCCGTCCTCGTCGACCTTGATGTCGTCGACGATCCGCACCCCGTGCCCGAGCCGCTCGGCGCCGCAGTGCTGGATGGCCTCCCAGATCGACGGCAACCCGAAGGCCTCGCCCGCGTGGATGGTGAAGTGCGCGTTCTGCTGGCGCAGGTACTCGAAGGCGTCCAGGTTGCGGGTGGGCGGGAACCCGGCCTCCGGGCCCGCGATGTCGAACCCCACCACCTCGGCGTCGCGGTAGCGCACCGCGAGCTCCGCGATCTCCGCCGAGCGCGCGTTCTGCCGCATCGCGCACAGCAGGGTGCCGATCCGGATGAGCTTGCCCTGGGACTCGGCGCGGCGCTCTCCCTCCCGGAAGCCCTCCTGCACGGCCTCCACGATCTCGTCGAGGGTCAGGCCGCCTTCCTGGAACAACTCCGGCGCGTAGCGGACCTCCGCGTAGACCACCCCATCGGCGGCCAGGTCCTCGGCGCATTCGGCGGACACCCGGCGCAGCGCATCGGGGGTCTGCATCACCGCGACGGTGTGCGCGAAGGTCTCCAGGTAGCGCTCCAACGAACCGGAATCGGCCGACTCCCGGAACCACGCGCCGAGCGCTTCGGCGTCCTCGTGCGGGAGACCCTCGTAACCGGCGGCAGCGGCCAGTTCGACCACGGTTCGCGGGCGCAGACCTCCGTCGAGGTGGTCGTGCAGGAGGACCTTCGGGGCCAGTCGGATGGTGTCCAAGCTCACCGGTGTTGACATGGCCCCACGTTACAACCCGGCCGCGATCACCCGGCGCCCGTGGCGGAACCCGGAAAACACCCGAATGCACGTTGCCGCGGAAGTCACTCGGACAGCCTAAGCGCAACCACTGCAACCCATTGACATACAGAAACCTTGGACTGAACGGCTCAATACTCGACGTCCGTTCGGACTCATGCTTCACGCAGCGCTAACTCAATGTGTCCGGGGGTGGCTGGGAACGCGGGATTCGACTAGCTACGCTCCTGGAGTCCTCCCCCAGTGCCCCTCGACGAAGGACGTCCGAGCCGTGAACGAGAACATGTCCTTCGACCGCATGCGGAACATGCTCACGCGTGCGGCCGAAATCCGCGAGAGCGAGCAGCAGCAGATCTTCGACGCGCTCGACGAGATCCACGCCCGGATGTCCCCGCTGGAGTCGCTGGGTTCGGTCCGCAAGCGGTTGTCCGAACTGCCCGACCGCACCGAGCTCGGCGTGCTGACCGAGCGCGTCGACGAGGCCCTGTCCAAGATCGACGCCCAGGACGGCGTGATCGGCGACGTCAAGGCCGCGGTGGACGGCCTGTTCGACAAGCTCGCCAAGCCCTTCGCCCAGCTCGACGGCCGCCTCGACGGCGTCTCCGGCCGCTTCGACGGCGTCGCGGGCCGGATGGACGGGCTGGAGGACAAGCTCGCGCACATCCACAAGCGCCTCGACGAGCTCGGCGGCCACCTGGACAAGCAGGACTCCCGACTGGAGGGCCTGCCCGCCTCGGTCACCGGCCCGGTCCGGGAGCGCATCGACGGCCTGGAGACCAGCCTGCGCGGCCGGTTCGCGGAGATCGACGAGGGCGTGCACGAGCACCTCGACGGCACCCGCGAGACCCTGCAGCGCGCGGTCACCGAGACCGGCAGCGGCGTGCAGAGCGCCCTCAGCGAGGCCGTCACCGGCGGCCGCGACCAGCTGCAGAGCGGCATCGACGCGCTCGCCCAGCGCCCCGCGGTGGACCCGACGGAGAAGCTGGACAAGCTCGCGCAGCGCCTCGAACAGCTCACCGAGCGGCTGGACCGCGTCTCGGGTCGGCTGGACAACGTCGAGGACAACGTCCACACCCGCATCGAGGCGGTCGAGCAGGGCGTCGGCACCCGGCTGGAGGCGGTCGAGGAGGGCGTCAAGTCCGGGCTCGGCGAGCTGGGCGGCACGCTGGCGCAGAACCTGTCGCAGATCAGCGGCACCCTCGCCTCGCGGCCGGACTCCGAGGCGGTGGACTCGATGGTGCGCCAGGCCAACGAGGAGACCGAGCGGCGCCACGCGGGCCAGCTGGACGAGGCCATGGCCACCTTCGCCGAGCTGATCCTCGGCGGCAGCGGCCCGTCCACCCCGCCGCCGCCCACCACGCTGCCCCGCCAGCAGCGCGGCCGCGGGCGCTCGAAGAGCGCCAAGCGCGACGGCGACGCGAAGGCGCTGGGCTCCGACGACTCCTCCGACGAGGGTTACACCGCCGAGAGCGCCTGATCCCGCAGCACCGAACGGGGCCGCGATTCCTCCCCGGGAATCGCGGCCCCGTCGCTTTTCGGATTGCCCCGGCAAGCACCTCCCGAACCCGTTCGCCCGGAAATCCCACCCGCGCGAATTCACCATTATTAGCCGGTGATCAACAGCGGTTCGCGCGATTGTCGGCGAAAGTCCAGGTGGAGGCGATTTTCGGGAATGCGCGGGCCGCCGGAGCGGACCGCCCGTTCCCGAATCGGCTCACGGCCGGATGGTGTCGAGCACCAGCGGAGCGGGGGTGTGCGCGGTGCCGACGGTGACGGCATCGGCGAGCGCTTCGCGCGCCCCGGGCAGCTTCTCCGGGGTGTCGGTGTGCAGCTCCAGCAGCGGAGCGCCCTCGGTCACGGGGTCGCCGGGCTTGGCGAGGCAGCGGATGCCCGCGGCGTGCTGCACGTCGTCCTCCTTGCGGGCCCGGCCCGCGCCCAGGCGCCACGCGGCCAACCCGACGGCGTAGGCGTCGAGACCGGTGAGCACGCCGCTCGCGGGCGCGGTGAAGGTCTCCACGTGCGCGGCGCGCGGCAGCCGCGCGTCCGGGTCCCCGCCCTGGGCGGAGATCATCGCGCGCCAGGTGTCGAAGGCCCGACCGGAGGCCAGCACCTCGGCAGGATCCACATCGGACAGTCCGGCGCCCGCCAGCATCTCCCGCGCCAGGGCCAGGGTGAGCTCCACGACGTCGGCGGGCCCGCCGCCCTGGAGCACCTCCGCGGACTCGGCGACCTCCAGCGCGTTGCCCACCGCGACGCCGAGCGGGACCGACATGCCGGTGAGCAGCGCGCTGGTGCGCACGCCGTGCGCGTCGCCGATCGAGACCAGCTCGGCCGCCAGCGCGCGGGCCTGGTCCTGGTCCTTCATGAACGCGCCGGAACCGCACTTGACGTCGAGGACCAGCGACTGCGCGCCCTCGGCGATCTTCTTGCTCATGATGGAGCTGGCGATCAGCGGGATGGACTCGACGGTGCCGGTGACGTCGCGCAGCGCGTACAGCTTGCGGTCGGCCGGGGCGAGGCCGTCGGTGGCCGCGCACACCACGGCGCCGACCTCGGTGAGCTGGGCGCGGATCTCCGCCGCCGAGAGGCGGGCGCGCCAGCCGGGGATGGACTCCAGCTTGTCCAGCGTGCCGCCGGTGTGACCGAGCCCGCGCCCGGACAGCTGCGGCACCGCGGCGCCGCAGGCCGCGACGAGCGGGGTGAGCGGCAGCGTGATCTTGTCACCGACGCCTCCGGTGGAGTGCTTGTCCACCGTGGGGCGCGGCACGCCCGCCAGGTCCAGCCGCTCCCCGGAGCCGATCATCGCGGCGGTCCAGCGGGCGATCTCGGCGCGATCCATGCCCCGCAGCAGGATGGCCATGGCCAGCGCGGACATCTGCTCATCGGCGACCTCGCCCCGGGTGTAGGCGTCCACCACCCAGTCGATCTGCTCGTCGTCGAGCCGGCCGCCGTCCCGCTTCGCGCGGATCACGTCGATCACCGAGTGCGCCATCAGCCGTTTCTCCTCACCGCCCCGGCCCCGTGCCGGACGCTCCCCCGATGAGATCACCCGCGGCGGCCCCGCCCGGCACCGAACCCGGGAGATTTCGCGCGAAATCTCCCCGCGCCCGGCTGCTCGCACCACCCCCGCAACACCTGACCAGCGACAACGCCCCGGGGTGCGCGATTTCTCGAGAAATCGCGCACCCCGCGCGGGGTCAGAGCTCGAAGGCGTCGGGGAGGACCTGGCGCATCGGAAGGACGCCGCGCGGGGTGTCCACGAGGCAGTCCGGGCCGCCGAGCTCCTGCAGCAGCTGGCGGCAGCGCCCGCAGGGCATGAGCAGCTCGCCCGCCCCGCTGCGGCAGGCCACGGCGACGAACCGGCCGCCGCCGGTGAGCCGCAGCTGGCCGGCCATCGTGCACTCGGCGCACAGCGTCAGCCCGTACGAGCCGTTCTCCACGTTGCAGCCGACGACCACCCTGCCGTCGTCGCAGATCGCCGCCGCGCCCACCTGGAGCTTCGAGTAGGGGCAGTACGCCTTCGCCGCGACCTCGACGGCCGCCGCGCGCAGCGCCTCCCAGTCGATCGTGTCCATCCGCTCTCTCTCCCGGATCCGGGCCCGCGAGGGGCCGAGCAGGAAGGCTCCCGGTGCCGCCGGTGACGGCACCGGGAGCCGGAATCAGTCCGCGCCCCGCCGGTACTGCAGGCCGTTCGCGGCGGGTGGTCGCAACCGCTGCGCCGCCGCGGCCAGCACCACCAGCGTGACCAGGTGCGGGGTGTAGGCGGTGAGCTCCTCGGGCAGCTCGTCGGTGAACCAGTACACCGAGTACAGGGCCCCCGAGCTCACCGCTGCCAGGCCCGCGCCGAGCCACCGGCGCCGCCACACCTGCAACGCCGCGACCGCGAGCAGCACCAGCGCCGCCGCGTAGAACAGCGCGTGCACCGTGGTCTCGCCGCTGCGCAGCTGGAGTCCGTCGGAGTAGCCGAACAGCGCGGCCCCGCCGAGCAGGCCGCCCGGCCGCCAGTTACCGAAGATCATCGCGGCGAGCCCGATGTAGCCCCGGTTGTTGGTCTGGTTCTCCAGGTAGCCCGCCTGGCCCGGGTTCAGGATCAGCGCCGCCCCGCCGAGCCCGGCCAGCGCACCCGAGATGATCACGGCGAGGTACTTGTACCGGTAGACCGACACGCCGAGCGACTCCGCGGCGACCGGGTTCTCCCCGCAGGACCGCAGGCGCAGCCCGAACGGCGAGCGCCACAGCACCAGGTAGCTCACCGGCACCAGCAGGTAGGCCAGCATGGTCAGCGGCGACACCCCGGTCACCAGCCCGCCGATGATGCCCGCCGCGTCGGAGATCCCGACCCGCTGCATCGCCTCCAGCTCGCCGAGCCACTCCCCGAGCGGCTGCGCGGAGTAGGTGTCGAACTTGGGCACCGGCGGCGATTCCCGCGGGTTCTGCGAGAGCGGCTCGAAGACCAGGTTCGCCAGGTACTGCGTCACGCCCAGCCCGAGCAGGTTGATCGCGACGCCGGAGACGATGTGGTTCACGCCGAAGCTCACCGTCGCCACGGCGTGCACGAGCCCGCCGAGCGCGCCGAACGCGGCCGCCGCGACGAGCCCGGCCTCCGGGCCCCACTGGTACCCGGCCCAGGCTCCGCCCCAGGTGCCGAGGATCATCATCCCCTCGAGCCCGATGTTGATCACACCGGCGCGCTCGGCCCACAGGCCGCCCAGCCCGGCGAGCAGGATCGGGATGCCCAGCCGCACCGCCGACTGCACGGTGCCCGAGCCGGTGAGCTCCGGCAGCCCGGTCTGGTACGAGGTGAACGACACCGCGACGACGGCGACCGCCACCCACAGCAGCGCGCGTCCCCATCCGGGCAGTTCCCGCCGTCGGCGGACCGGGGCGACTTCGGGAGTCAGAGTGGCGGTCATGCGGCACCTCCCGCGAGCGCCCGGCCGACGCGGCGCTGCTCGGCGTCGAGCTGGTAGCGCCGGACGAGCTCGTAGGCGACGACGACCGACAGCACGATCGTGCCCTGCACGATGATCACGATCTCCTTCGGCACACCGATGTTGTCCAGCGTCAGCGAACTCTTGTCCAGGAACGACCACAGCAGCGCACCGAACGCCACGCCGAGCGGGTGGTTGCGGCCGAGCAGCGCGATGGCCAGCCCCGCGAAGCCGTACCCGGCCGGGAAGGTGATGGTGAACGTGTGGTCGCGCCCGAGGATCTCCGGCAGCCCGGCGAGCCCGGCGACCGCGCCGGACAGCAGCATCGCGGTGAGCACCATCTTCTTCGAGCTCACCCCGCCCGCCAGCGCCGCCGTCGGCGACAGCCCGGAGGCGCGCAGCTCGAACCCGTAGCGGGTGCGGTCCAGCAGCAGCCAGTACCCGACGCCGACGGCGGCGGCCAGCAGCACCAGGCCGAACACGGTGCCCGCCGAGCCGAACCCGATGCCCGGCACCCAACCGGATTCCGGGATCAGCGCGGTGCCCTGGGTGTTGCCGCGCAGCTCGCCGAACTGCTTGACGAGGAACGCGATCACCCCGCCCGCCAGCACGTTGAGCATGATCGTCGAGATCACCTCGGACACGCCCCGGTAGACCTTCAGCAGCGCGGCGATGCCGCACCAGACGGCGCCGGTGAGCGCGCCGACCAGGATCACCACGAGGGCGTGCAGCCCGAACGGCAGGCTCAGCGAGCCGCCGACGATGGCCGCCACGCAGGCCGCGAGCCGGTACTGGCCCTCGACGCCGATGTTGAGCAGGTTCATCTGGAACCCGATCGCCGCGGCCAGCGCCACCAGGTAGTAAGCGCCCGCGGTGTTGAGGATGTCGACGGCGGTCCTGCCGCGGCCGACCTGCGCGATCATCTCCCCCAGCACGCTGAGCGGGTTCGCCCCCGAGGCCAGCAGCACCAGGCTGCACAGCACCGCGGAGAACCCCAGGGCCAGCAGCGGTGGCAGCAGGGTCGCTCGCCAATCGCGCATCAGATCTCACTCCTCGCGGCTCCGGTCATCGCCGCGCCGAGCTCCTCGGGCGTGACGGTGCGCGGGTCGGCGGACGCGACCAGCTCTCCCCGGAACAGGACTCCGATGGTGTCCGACAAGCCGATCAGCTCGTCGAGGTCGGCTGAGACGAGCAGCACCGCCAGCCCGTTCGCCCGGGCGGTGCGCAGGTGCTCCCAGATCCCGGCCTGGGCTCCCACGTCGACGCCCCGGGTGGGGTGCGCCGCGATGAGCAGCACCGGATCGCCGGACAGCTCCCGGCCCACCACCAGCTTCTGCTGGTTGCCGCCGGAGAGCGCGACCGCGTCGACGTCGGGACCAGGGGTCCGGACGTCGAACTCGGCGATGATGCGCTCGGTGTCGGCGCGCGCCCCGGCCCGGTCCAGCCAGGGGCCGCGGACCACCGGGCGGCGCGTCTGGTGGCCGAGGATCCGGTTGAACCACAGGGATTCGTCCAGCAGCAGCCCGTGCCGGTGCCGGTCCTCGGGCACGTAGCCGATGCCCGCCGCACGTCTGTCCAGCGTGGACATCCGGGTGAGGTCCCGGTCACCGAGCCGGACCTCGCCGGAGTCGATCGGGCGCAGGCCGAGCACGGCCTCGACCAGCTCCGTCTGCCCGTTGCCCTCGACCCCGGCGATGCCGACGACCTCGCCCGCCCGCACGGTCAGGTCGATGCCGCCGAGCAGCCGCCTGCCGCCCTCGCTCGCGGACAGGCCGGTGACGGTGAGCACCGGGCGGTCGGTGACGGTGGACTCGCCGGTCTCGGGGGTCGGCAGCGCGCTGCCGACCATCATCTCCGCGAGCTCCCGGGAGGTGATCCCGGCGACGTCCGTGGTGCCGACCGTGGTGCCGCGCCGGAGCACGGTGGCCGTGTCGGCGATGGCGCGGACCTCGTCGAGCTTGTGCGAGATGAACAGGAAGGTGAAGCCCTGCTCGCGCATGGCGCGCAGCGTGGTGAACAGCTCCTCGACCTCCTGCGGCACCAGCACCGCGGTCGGCTCGTCCAGGATGATGATCTTCGCGCCCCGGTAGAGCACCTTGAGGATCTCCACCCGCTGCCGGTCGGCCACGCCCAGCCGCTCGACCAGCTCGTCGGGCCGCAGCCGGAACCCGGCCTGCTCGGCCAGCTCCGCGATCCGCCGCCGCGCCTTCGCGCCGATGCCGTGCTCGCGCTCGGCGCCGAGCACGACGTTCTCCAGCACGGTGAGGTTGTCGGCCAGCATGAAGTGCTGGTGCACCATGCCCACGCCGTGCCGGATGGCGTCGGCGGGGGTGCGCAACCGCACCTGCTCCCCGCCGAGCTCGATGGTTCCCGCGTCCGGCGACTGCATCCCGTAGAGGATCTTCATCAGGGTGGACTTGCCCGCCCCGTTCTCACCGCACAGCGCGTGCACCTCGCCCGCGCGGACGGTGAGGTTGACGTCGGAGTTCGCCACGACTCCGGGGAAGGACTTGGTGATGCCGCTGAGGGCGACCGCCGGGGGCACCGGATCCGGTGCGCCGGGATCGGCCGGATGGGGACCGGTGTCGTCCGGTGTGGGGGCGTCCGGTCTCGTGGACGTGCTCATCTGACTCCGTAGTGAGGGCCGTGCGGGGTCGCGCGGCGGATGCCGCGGCTGGG
>NZ_JBJZOI010000021.1:0-129268 GCF_047200635.1 Saccharopolyspora antibiotica
ATCGACCGGATCCGGGAGCTCATCGCCGGGCGCCGGGTGGTGGCCGTGATCGCCACCCACGCCCACGACGACCACGTCCGGCTCGCCCCCGAGCTCG
The DNA here is from genome assembly GCF_047200635.1 of Saccharopolyspora antibiotica. Lineage (NCBI taxonomy): Bacteria > Bacillati > Actinomycetota > Actinomycetes > Pseudonocardiales > Pseudonocardiaceae > Saccharopolyspora > Saccharopolyspora antibiotica. Next base: position 98 of record NZ_JBJZOI010000021.1, read on the forward strand.
GCGAGCTCGTGGACGCGCCGGTGTTCCTGCACCCCGCGGACGCGCCGGTGTGGCGGCTCACCCACCCCGACCGCGATCCCGACCGCTTCCTGGACGACCGGCAGAGCATCGAGGTCGGCCGCGCCGAGCTCGTCGTCCTGCACACGCCGGGGCACTCGCCGGGCTCGGTGTGCCTGTACTGCCCCGACCTCGGCGCGGTGTTCACCGGGGACACCCTGTTCGCGGGCGGGCCGGGCGCCACCGGGCGTTCGTTCTCGGACTTCCCGACGATCACCCGATCGATCCGCGAGCGCCTGCTCCCGCTGCCCGAGCGCACCCGCGTGCACCCCGGCCACGGCGAGAGCACCACCATCGCCGAGGTGGCCCCGCACCTCGACGAGTGGATCGCGCGCGGCCACTGACCGCGCGTCCGCGCACCGCGGCGCTCCTCTCGCGGGACGGCTCGATCCATGCTGAACGGCCCGTTCATCCGATCCGTCGGACGAACGGGCCGTTCAGCGCTCGGCCTCAGCCGATGGGGGCGTGGGCCCAGCCGACGGCGGTCTTGGCGCCCTGCTCGTTCTCGACCCAGACCTCGCTCTCCAGGTGGCGTTCGCCGTCGTGGTCGATCTCGCCGAGCACGGCGCCGCGCGCGGTGACCACCTCGTCGACGTAGAACGGGCGCACGAACTTCACCGACAGGTGGCCGCCCCCGATCCAGGCGTCGCCGTGGAAGGAGCCGAGCAGCTGGGCGAGATACCCCACCTGCTGCATCGCCTGGGCGACGGTCCGGTCCATCCCGGATCGGCGCGCCCCGGCCGCATCGGTGTGGATGTTGGAGAATCCGCGGCCGCCCCAGGAGAACACGTACATCTGCTCCTGCGAGATGTGCTTGCGCACCGGACGGATCGGCGTTCGCGCCGCCAGGTCCCAGGACGCGCGGGCGGCGGGCTCGACGTCCAGCGCCTCACCGGTGACCAGTCGCGGCGGGGCCGGCGCGGTGCTGCGGCCGACGACGTCCGCGGCGTGCACCCGCATGATCTCGGTGCCCCGGTGCCGGAGCAGCAACCGCCCGTCGGCGCCGCGCGCCTCGGCCTCCATCACCACGTAGCCCTTGCCGCGGCGCACCTCGGTCTCGACGTAGCGACCGCTCAACGTCACCACCTCGCCGAGGGCGACCGGGGAGTGCAGCGAGAGCTCCTCGTGGGTGTGCAGGCCTTGCGCGGTGTTGCCGTCGTAGCGCGCGTAGAACAGGAACAGCAGCTCGTTCGACAGCACGATCGGGCTGACCGCCGGGCGGCCGCGCGCGTCGGTCAGCCGGACGCCGGGATCGTCCTGGGCGAAGGCGTAGTTGTTCACCACGCGCTCGTCGACGACCATCTCGAACGGGCCGAACTCCTCGGGGATCTCGATGTTCTCGAAGGTCGCGGTCTTGGTTCCGGTCCACCACTCGTTCATGTTTCGCTCCTCGATGGGCGTGCGCCACCGCCGCTCCGGGCGTGCGGGAGCGCGATGGGGGGTGTTCTCGGGCGCGGCCTCGGCCGCGCGGGATCAGGCGTCGAGCCGGACGACGAACGGGAATTCCGGCCGGGTCCAGCTCGAGGCGTGCTCGACGGGGCGCCCGGAGCCTTCGTGCGCGGTCCGGTGCGCCTCCACGAGCGGGGCGCGCTGCGGAACTCCCAGCAGCCCCGCCAGCTCCTTGGTCGCGGCGCAGGCCGTGATCTCCTGCTCCGCCCAGCTCACCGCGATGCCGCAGCGCTCGGCGAGCGTGCGGTACAGCGAGCCCTCGATCAGCTCGGTGCGCGCCAGGCCCGGGGCGGCCGCGACGGGGACCCAGGACTCCTGCACGGCGGCGGGCGTCCCGCCGACGGTGCGCAGCCGCACCAGCCGGACGGTCTCGGCCGTCTCGCCGAGTTCGAGCACCCGGGCCACCGCGGCGGGCGGGACCTGCACGAGGCGCCGGATCTCGGTGGTGACGACGTCCTCGGAGACCTCGTCGCCGAAGGGCACCAGCCGGTTCAGCCGCCGGGACCGGGCGCGCTGCGGGGCGACGAAGCTGCCCGCCCCGCGCCTGCGCACCACGAGGCGTTCCCGCACCAGGGCGTCGAGCGCCTGGCGCACCGTCATGCGGCTGACCCGGTAGCGCTCGGCCAGTTCCTTCTCGCTGGGCAGCCTGGCTTCGGGCGGGAGAGCGCCGGCGGTGATCTGGTCGAGCAGATCACCTCGGATGACCTCGTACATCGGGCGCGTGGCCACGGCGGTGAGCTCCTCGGGGTCGTGGGATGACCGGCGCGAACGCAAGCCAGGGTAGCCCGCCCTGATCGCGCCGTTGCGGCTCGTCGCTCAGCTCGCCGGGACCTCGGCCCGCGCCCAGCCGATCGTGCTGAGGGCGCCGTCCGCGCGGCGGACCCACACCTCGACCTCGACGCCGAGCCGATCGTCCGCCAGCTCCCGCACGGCCGTGACGGCACCGCCCACCTCCAGCTGCTCGAAGACCTCGACGGGCCTGATGAACTTCACCCGCAGCCAGCCGCCGGTGAACAGGTCGGCGCCGAAGAAGCGGGTCAGCATCCCGGTGATGAGCCCGCACTGCTGCTGGCCTTGCACGATCGGGATGCGCAGCCCGCCCGCGCGGGCCACCGCCAGGTCGCTGTGGGTGTTGCGGACGTACTCCCCGCAGCGGGAGAACACCGAGGCCTGCTCCTGCGTGATCGTCACGTGCAGGAACGGCAGCGGCGCCCCGGGCCGCAGCGACGGAGTGCCCACGACCGCGGTCGGCGCGTCCTCGTCGAAGGTGCCGTCCACGGTCCCGGAACCGCCCGCGCCGCTGGTGCTGCCGCGCCCGGCGACGTCCCCGGGCCGGGTGCGCAGGATCTCCACGCCCCGGTGGCGCAGGATGCCGCGGCCACCCGCCCCGGTGGCGCTGGCCTCCATCACCACGTAGTCCTGGCCGCGCTTGGTGAACGACTCGACGTAGGTGCCGTCCAGCGTCACCTCCTCGTCGAGGTGCGCCGGCCCGTCGAACCAGAGCTGCTCCTCGGTGTGCAGCCCGACGGTCCGGCTCGCCGCGTACACCGTGGTGAACAGCTGGACGAGGTCGTTGGAGAGCAGTCCCGCGTGCGCGATCCGCCCGCCGAACGGGCTCGGACCGAAGTGCCACGGGTGGTAGTCGTCCTGGGTGAAGGCGTAGCGCTTGATCTTGTGGTCGTCGACCACGAGGGTCACCGGGCCGAGCCGCTCGGGGATCTCCAGGTTCTCCGGGACGGGTTCCTTGAGCCCCGCCTCCGGATCGACCCCGTGCGCCACCACGCGGGGATCGGTCAGGTCTCGCCAGGTCATGCTTCCTCGATTCTCTCGCCGGGGGGCGGGTGCGCCGCCTCGGTCCGGGTGGTCAGATCACGCCCGCGGCGCGCAGCTCGCCCAGCCGCCCGGGACCGAAGCCGAGCAGCCGGGAGTAGACCTCGTCGTTGTCCTCGCCCGGCAGCGGCGGCGCCTTGCGCACGGCGCCGGGGGTCGCGCCGAGCTTGAGCGCCATCCCGGGCAGCACCAGCGTGCCCAGCTCCGGGTGCTCGACCTCGATCATCATGTCCCGCGACCGGATCTGCTCGGAGTCGGTGGCCTGGGCGACCGTGTTGACCGGGGAGCACGGCACCCCGGCCGCGGCCAGCAGCTCGCCGAGTCGCTCCGAGGTGTGCAGCCGGGTGAAACCGCGCACCACGTCGTCCACCGCCTCCACGTTCGCCAGCCGCGAGTCCTGATCGGCGAACCGCGGGTCAGCGGCGAGCTCGGGCCTGCCCATCGCGGCGGCGAGCCGGGGGAACAGCGCGTCCGTCCCCGCGTGCAGGTACACGTGCCCGTCGGCGGTGGGGTAGGCGTTGGCGGGCACCGTGATGTGGTCCCGGTTGCCGGTGCGCCCGGTCTCCTCGCCGAGCATCCGCCACGCCGTCGGCAGCGTGCCCATGCAGGAGAACAGCGCGTCCAGGCAGGCGATGTCCACGTGCTGTCCGAGGCCGGTCCGGGCGCGGGCCGCCAGCGCCATCATCGCGCCCATCACGCCGTGGAACGCGGCGATGTGGTCGGCCACGAACGCCCCGGCCATCGTCGGCGGACCGTCCGGGGAGCCCGTCGTGCTCATCAGTCCCGAGGCGGCCTGCGCGATCGCGTCGAACAGGGCGCGGTCCCGGTCGGGACCCGTCTGACCGAAGCCGGAGATCGAGACCAGCACGGTGCGCGGGTTGAGCTCGTGCAGCCGCTCCCAGCCGATCCCGATCTTGTCCAGGGTGCCGGGCCGGAAGTTCTCCACGACCACGTCGCTGCCGCGCACCAGCTCCTCCAGCACCGCCAGCGCCTCCGGGTGCCGGGTGTCGAGGGTGATGCCGTGCTTGCTGCGGTTGTAGTTCAGCGTGTAGAGGCTGTGCCCCCGGTGGTGCGGGACGTGGCGGCGGGAGTCCTCCCCGCCCGGCCGCTCCACCTTGATCACCTCGGCGCCCATGTCGCCGAGGATCTGGCAGCACAGCGGGCCGGCGATGAACCGCGACAGGTCCAGCACGCGCAGTCCGCTCAGCGGTGGCGCCTGCTCCTCGGTCATGCTCGTTCCTCCCTCGTCAACCGCGGGCGGCGGCGCGGTGCTCGGTGTCGGGGGCGTCCAGGTCGCGATCCTTGGTCTCCGGGGCCAACCACGCGCAGATCAGCGCGATCAGCACGAACCCGCCGGTGATCGCGGCGACCGGCCACGGATCGCCGCCGGTGGCGATGAGCAGCGCGGTCGAGGCCGCGGGCCACACCCCGATCAGGATTCCCGGCAGCTGCGCGGCCAGCGAGATGCCGGTGTAGCGGACCTTGGTGCCGAACAGCTCGGCGAAGAACGCGGGCTCCACCCCGTACATCGGCCCGACCGAGAGCACGTAGAACCCGACGTAGACGACGTACATCAGCGCGACCGAACCGGTGTCCAGGGCCCAGAAGAACGGGAAGACCAGGACCAGCCCGGCCACCGCGCCGAAGGCGAACACCGAGCGGCGGCCCCAGCGGTCGGCGGCGAGTCCGGAGGCGGCGTAGCCGAACAGCGCGAGCACGGCGGCGACGGTCCCGGCCAGCAGCACCTCGGTCTCGGGCAGGTCGGTGTAGTTCGTGGCGTAGGCCAGCCCGATGGTGAGGATCAGGTACCCGGCGAACACCTCGCCCAGCCGCATCCCCATCGCCAGCAGCAGCGGCCTGCGGAAGCTCCGCAGCACCTGGCCGAGCGGCAGCGGCTCGGCCTTGGCGGAATCCTGCTCCAGGCTGCGCTGGGCGGCCTGGAAGGACGGCGTCTCGGTGAGCTTGAGCCGGATGAACATGCCGAGCGCGATGAGCACCCCGCTGAGCAGGAACGGAACGCGCCATCCCCAGGACATCAGCTGCTCCTCGGGCAGCGTGGAGACCCAGGCGAAGATCGCCGTGCTCAGCACCAGCCCGACCGCGTTGCCGATCTGCGGGAAGGTGCCGTAGAGGCCGCGCTTGCCCGGCGGGGCGAACTCGACGGCGACCAGCGAGGCACCACCCCACTCGCCGCCGACGCCGAGGCCCTGCACGAGGCGGCACAGCACCAGCAGCACCGGTGCCCAGATCCCGATCATCGCGGTGGTGGGCAGCAGTCCGATCAGGAAGGTCGCGGTGCCCATCATGAGCAGCGTCGTGACCAGCGCGGCCTTGCGGCCGATGCGGTCGCCGAGGTGGCCGAACACGATGCCGCCCACGGGCCGGGCGAAGAACCCCACTCCGAACACGGCGAACGCGGACAGCGTGCCGAGCAGCGGATCGTCGCCGGGGAAGAACAACCGGCCGAAGACCAGCGCCGAGGCCGTCCCGAAGATGAAGTAGTCGTACCACTCCACGGCGGTCCCGACGAGGCTCGCGAACGCCGCGCGCCGGGCCAGGCCGCGCCGCCCGGGCTCGGTGCCGGTGGCGCCGTCCGGGGTGGGCGGTGGGGTGGGTTCAGGGGGACTGACCATGTGCTGACTCCGTTGTCGCTGCGGTTCGAGGCGCTCGGGCGGTGCGGCTGCCGAGCCGGGGGAGGCGTCGGCGCATCGTCGGCGTGCGCCGGAGTACTCGATGGTGCACCGGAGAAGGCCGGAATAAAAGACTAGACAACTAGTCATTGAAGCGTATGGTGAGGACCCGGCGCCCAGCGCTGGTCGACGGACCCGACCCGGCGCGGACCGGGCGGAACCGGACCGAGAACACCCCGACGCGGCGGGACGATCCGCGATCCAGATCGAATCGGGCCGAGCCGGAGCACCCGGCGGCCCTCGATTCCCAGCGAACCCGCCTCCTGCCCCGGCGGAGCCGCGCAACGCGAAGTGGAAGGGATGCACGGATGTCGGAGAAGCTCACCGGTGGCCGACTGGTCGTGAGGATGCTCGAATCGCTCGGCGTCACCCACGTCTTCGGGGTGGTCGGGGGTCAGACCCTCGCGATCACCGACGCGATCATCGACACCCCGTCGATCGAGTTCGTGCACACCCGGCACGAGGGCGCGGCCGCGGTCATGGCCGACGCGCACGGCCGCCTCACCGGGCGGCCCGCGGTCGCCATCGCCACCACCGGGCCGGGGGCGACGAACCTGCTCACCGGAGTCGGCGGCGCGTTCCGCGACTCCAGCCCGGCGATCATCATCACGTGCAACAACAACGGCGAGAACATCCACAAGGACGACGCCCAGAACGCCGACCACGTGCAGATCTTCGCGCCGTTCACCAAGTTCTCCCGGCTCGTCGCGCACGGCTCCTCGATCAAGCAGGCGATGGAGGAGGCCTACGTCAACGCGATGACCGGCAACCCGGGCCCGGTGCACCTCGACTTCGCCCGCGACACCATCGAGCAGCCGCTGGCCGAGGTGCCGGAGGTGCCTGCGGTGCACCCGGTGCGGTCCTGGGTGGGGGAGCGGCCGGTCGCCGCCCCGGAGCGGGTCCGCGCCGTGGCCGAGCGGCTGCTCGCGGCCGAGCGACCGGTGATCTGGCTGGGCAACGGCGGCAACCGCTCGCGCGGCGGGGACGACGTGCTGGCCCTGGCCGAAGCGCTGAACATCCCGGTGATCACCACCTTCAACGGCATCGGCGCCGTGCCCACCTCGCACCCGCTGGTGTTCGGCGCGCTGTCCAGGATGGGGACCAGCCTCAGCTCGCGGGTGGTGGCCGAATCGGACCTGGTGCTCGCGCTGGGCAACAGCCTCAACGCGGTGTCGACCGGCCGCTGGCGGCTGCGGCTGCCCGAGGTGGTGCAGGTGGACGTGGACCCGGCGATGATCGGGCGCTACTACGCGGAGAGCACCACCGGCGTCGTCGGCGACCTCACCGCGTTCAGCCGCGACCTGCTCTCCGCCACCGCCGACCGCGCCGAGCAGGCCCGCGCGGGCCGCGCGGGATGGGTCGCGGGACTCCAGGACGCCGATCGGGACTGGTGGGCCCTGTCGGAATCCCGCGACCCGGTGACCCCGGGCGCCGTGGCACCGCCGGTGGTGGTGCGGGCGCTGCGCGAGGTCACCCCCGCCGACGCCGTGCTCATCCCCGACGCGGGCAACCCCGGGGTCTGGTCGTTCCTGTGGGAGATGGACCGCCCGCACCGCTACCTCAAGCCGGTCGGTTTCGGGAACATGGGCTTCGCGCTGCCCGCCGCCATCGCCTCGGTCGCGGTGGAGCCGCAGCGGCCGGTGCTGGCGCTGATCGGCGACGGGTCCCTGGGCATGAGCCTCGGCGAGCTGGAGACGCTGGCCCGCGCCGGCGGACCCGTGGTGCTGGTGGTGCTCAACGACTCCAGCTACGGCAACATCCGCCAGGAGCAGGAGCTGCACTTCGACGGCCGCACCACCGGGGTCGACTTCGAGGACGTCGACTTCGCGCAGGTGGCGCGGGGGATGGGCGTGCGGGCGGAGCGGGTCACCGAGGTCGGCGCGCTCACCGCGGCCGCGAAGGACGCCTTCGCCGCCGGGGTGCCGTTCCTGCTGGACGTGGTGCTCGACCGGGAGGCGAACGCCTGGACCTACCCCGCGTTCGCCCCGCACCGGCCGCAGGGCTGACCGGACCACCGCTCGCGAGGCGGCAGGATGGGCCAGGCCACCGCGCAGCCGGTGGCCCAACCCGCCGGGCAACGCGGCCCGGCGGCACGGAAGGGGAGGGCACAGATGTCATCCGGATCACCCGGTCCGCTGGACGGGGTCAAGGTCCTCGACCTGTCCCGGTTCATCGCGGGACCGATCTGCGCGCAGGTCCTCGCCGACTTCGGCGCGGAGGTCGTGAAGGTCGAGCGCCCCGGTGGTGAGGACGCGCGCCAGCACGAGCCCTACTACCGGGACGAGAGCGTCTACACGATGCTCTACAACCGCAACAAGCACGGCGCGACCCTCGACACCCGCCACCCCGAGGCGCTGGCGGTGTTGGAGGACCTGGTGCGCTGGGCCGACGTGGTGGTGGAGAACTACCGGCCCGGCACCATGGAGCGGATGGGTCTCGGTTACGAGCGCCTGGTGGAGCTGAAGCCGGACGTGATCCTGGTGTCGGTCTCCGGCTTCGGCCAGACCGGCCCGCTCGCGGAGCGGGCGCTGTTCGACGCGATCTCGCAGGCCTCCTCCGGGCTGATGTCGATCACCGGCGAGCCGGACGGGAAGCCGACGCTGACCGGGACCTACATCGCCGACTACGTCACCGGCTACCAGGCGGCCATCGGCGCTTTCGCCGCGCTGGCGCACAAGCAGCGGACCGGTGAGGGGCAGCAGGTCGACGTGGCCTCGCTGGACTCGATGTTCGCCACCCTCGGCACCCGGCTGATCGCGCACCTGATGCTGGACCTGGACATGCCGCGCAGCGGTTCGCGGGACCTGCTGACGGCGCCGGTCAACGTCTACCGGGCCACCGACGGCGACATGTACGTGCAGGCGGGCACCAACGGCCTGTTCCCCAAGCTGTGCCGGACGATCGGGCGCGCCGACCTGCTGGAGGTGCCGGAGTACCGCACGGTCGCCGGGCGGATGGCCGATCAGGAGGTGCTGGAGCGGGCGGTCGCGGAGTGGACCGCGACGCGCGGCTGCGCGGAGATCGCCGAGGTGCTCGGCGAGGCGGGCATCCCCTGCGCGAAGGTCGAGACGGTGGCCGAGGTCGCCGCGTCCCCGCAGATCGCCGCCCGCGAGATGATCGTGGACGTGGAGCACCCGGAGCTCGGTGCGCTCCGGCTGCCGGGCAACCCGGTCAAGATGGACCGGAGCCCGCCTACCCACCGCAAGGCCCCGCCCCGGGTGGGGGAGGACAACGAGCACGTCTACCGCGACATCCTCGGCCGCAGCGAGGCCGAGCTGGCGAGGCTGCGGGACAGCGGTGCGATCTGAACCCGGGCGGCGACCCGAGCCCGGTCCGGTGGCCATGAGCGGGTGCCGATGAGCGCCGGGGTCGTCGCCGTCGACGTCGGGACCTCCGCGATCCGCGCCGCGCTGGTCGACGCTCGCGGCGCCGTCCGCGCCCGCGCCCGGGTGGAGCGGCCCCCGGGCGGCGGCGAGCTGTTCGACGCGGAGCGGCTGTGGGCGGACGTGCTCACCGCGCTCGGTGGCGTGGAGCCGTCGCGGGAGGTCGGGGCGCTGGTGGTCTCCGCCCACCTGGGCGTGGTCGCCGTCGACGAGCGGCTGCGCCCGGTGGATCCCGCGGGCGGCTGGTCCGACCCGCGGGGGCTGGCCCAGCTGCGCTCCGTCGACGAGGAGCTCCGCCGCGGCGTGCTGCGCGCGGCGCGGCGCCCCGCGCTCACCGGCGGGGCCCTCGCCCGCGCGTTGGCGCTGCGGAGCGATCCCGGCCTGGCGAGCCGGGTCCGGCACCTGCTGGCGCCGAAGGACTTCCTGGTCGCCAGGCTGACCGGCGAGATCGCCACGGACGCGGTGCACGCGGCCTACACCTCGCTCTCCGACGTCCTCGGGCGGCGGTGGAACGCGGCGGCCGCGGCGGCCCTGGGCGTCGACCCGGACTGGTTGCCCCGGCAGGCGCGGCCCACCGAGGTCGTCGGCCGGGTGCACCGCGCGGCCGCCGAGGCCAGCGGCCTGCCCGCCGGAACGCCCGTGCTCGCGGGTGGACCGGACGGGTCGATCGGCATCGGCCTGCTGCTCGGATCGGACACCGGCGCCGTCGCCGACGTCGCGGGCACCACGGATGTGGTGGGACGGCTGCTGGCCGATCCCGGCACCGCACCGGCGGAGGCGCTGCTGAACCCGGCACTGCTCGGCGAGCGCTGGGTCGCCGGGGGCGCCACCGGGATGACCGGTGGCGCGGTGGCGGGCTGGCGCCGCCTCGTGGGCGGGGTCGAGGAGGACGCGCTCGCCGCGATCGATCCCGGCTGCGCGGGCCTGCTGGTTCTCCCGTCCACCACGGGCAGCCGGTTCCCCCGGTGGCGTCCCGGCGACCGGGGCGCAGTGCTGGGCCAGCGGCCCGAGCACACCGCTGCCCACCTGGTGCGCGCCGCGCAGGAGGGCGCGGCGTTCGCGGTCCGCGAGGGCGTCGATCTGCTGGACCCGGCCGGGACGCTGCCGATCGTGCTGGCGGGTGGGCTCACCCGCTCTCCCTCGGCGGCACGGCTGCGCGCCGACGTCCTGGATCGCACGACCCTGGTCTGCTCCGATCCCGACGTCACCCTGCTCGGCGCGGCGGCCCTCGGGCTGGTCGGCACCGGTGCGGCGACCGGCCTGGACGAGGCGCGCGCCCTCCTCGGCTGCGAGCTGCGCGCGGTCGAGCCCGATCCGGACCGGGCGGAGCGCTACCGCGAGCTGCGCACCGCCTGGCACGCCGCCCGCGAAGCCGCCGCGCTCCCCGGATGAGCGCTCAGTTCAGCTGGCGGGTCCCCTCGGGCAGACCGCCTCCGGCGTAGACGTCCTCGGCCAGCCGGGCCAGGGCGGTGAGGGCGACGTTCTGGCTCCACGGTCCGTAGGAGACCCGGGAGACGCCGAGGCGGCGCGCGGTCTCCAGGGGGACCGAGCCCGGGACGCCGATGAGGTTCACCTTGCGCTCGCCGAGTTCCGCGACGAGGCGGGAGATCTGGTCCTCGGAGAGCTTCCCCGGCACGAAGAAGTTCGACGCCCCGGCCTCCAGGTAGGCCCGGCCCCGGGTGATCGCGTCGTCGAGCACGGCCTCGGGATCGCGCTCGCCCGCCCGCAGGAAGGCGTCGGTGCGCGCGTTGAGCACGAAGTCCACGCCCGCCGAGCGGGCGGCGGAGACGGCCGCCTCCACGGCCCGCACCGAGTCCTCCAGCGGCTTCATCTGGTCCTCGAGGTTCGCCCCGACGGCGCCGACGTCGATCGCGCGGGCGACCGTGCCGCCGGGATCGCCGTAGCCCGCCTCCAGGTCCGCGGTCACCGGCAGGTCCCCGGCGACCCGCACGATCAATCCGACCTCGGCGATCATCTCGTCGCGGGGGATGCGCTCCCCGTCGGGGTAGCCGCGCGCGGCGGCGATGCCGTGGCTCGGCGTGGCCAGCGCCGTGGTCCCCGGCGTCTCGGCCACCACCTTCGCGGTGATCGCGTCCCACGCGTTGACGACGAGCAGCAGTTCCGGTGCCGCGTGCAGCTCCTGGAGCCGCGCGGCCTTCTCAGCGGTCGATGCCATGCGGATCAACTTATTGCCCGATCCGCCCGACCGCACCTCCCGGGCGTCAGCGCCCGCGAGACCGTCCGGGGCGGCGGGTGCGCCCGGTTGCGTCGCGGTGGCCCCGGCGGAGGAGGTGCGCCCCGCGGCCGGGTCCGTGTGCGATAGTGCCGCCGTGCGTGATGTCCTGCTGGATTCCCCCGTCGTGGCGAGCGTGAAGGACGAGGCGGGGATGCGCGCGGTCGTCGACGCCGAACCCGCCGTGGTCTTCCTCCTCTTCGGCTCGATCCTCACCCTGCCGGACCTCGTGGACCGGCTGCGCGCGGCGGGCAAGGTCGTGCTGGTCAACGTGGACATGGTCGAGGGCCTGGAGGGCCGGGACGTCGCCGCGGACTTCGTCGCCGAGCGCACCCGCGCCCACGGCGTCCTCAGCGGCAAGGCGCCGATCGTCAAGGCGGCGAAGGCGCGGGGCCTGCTCGCGGTGCACCGGTCCTTCCTGGTCGACTCCTTCTCCTACCGGGCCCTCGGCAGGCAGCTGGCGATCTCCCGCCCGGACTTCGTCGAGATCCTGCCCGGCTGCGTGCCCCGGGTGATCAGCTGGCTGCGGGAGGACACCGAGGTGCCGATCATCGCGGGCGGCCTCGTCTGCGACAAGGAGGACGTGCTCGCCGCGCTCGGGGCGGGGGCGATCGCGATCGCCACGTCCAACGCGGACGTCTGGGCGATGTAGCTCACCGGCCGGTGGTCGCCAGCCAGGCGAACAGCGGGTCGGTGTGGGTGCGCAACCGCCGGTGCACCTCGCCGAGTTCCCGGTACCGCTCGTGCGCCGCCGGATCCGGGCGGAACTCCTCGCCGGGGTGGACCATCGCCGCCACCGCCTCGTCGAACCCGCCGAACGACCCGAGCCCCGCGCCCGCGCAGATCGCCGCGCCGAGCGCCGCGCCGCCCGGCGCGCGCCGGGCCGGCCGGGCGAAGGCGTCGGCGATCACCTGCACGAGCACGTCCGACTCCGCCCCGCCGCCGGAGACCAGCACCCGCTCGAACCCGGTGCCCAGCTCGGCGGCCATGTCCCGCACGTTGGCGCAGGTGGTGAGCGCGATCGCCTCCAGCACCGCGCGGTACAGGTGGAACGGCCCCTGCCTGCCGTCGAACCCGAGGAAGGCGCCCTTGCGGAACGGCTTGTCCACCGGGGCCAGCCAGTCCAGCACCGCGATCAGCCCGTCGGACCCGGCGGGCACCCCGGCCGCCCCCTCGTTGAGCCGGTCCTCGGAGCCGAGCAGGTCGCGCAACCAGCTCACCGTCCACATGCCGCGCCGGATGCCGTGGCTCTCGTAGAGGTACTCGTGCGGGCGGCAGGCGAAGTTGGTCCAGAACGCCTCCGCGTCGCGGACGCCGTGCGCCCCCGCCGTCATGCCCGCGATGTAGGTGCCCATCGACAGCAGTGCGGTGCGGTCGTCGCCGAGGCCGCTGCCCAGCGCCTCGACCGCCTTGTCGTTGGCCGTGGCGAACACCGGCAGCCCCTCCGGCAGCCCGGTGCGCGCGGCGGCGTCGGCCGTGACGGTGCCGAGCTGATCGCCCGGCAGCACCAGGTCGAACAGCATCCGGCGCGGGATGCCGGGATCGTCGACCCAGTCCCAGCTGCCGAGGTCGATCGGCCACTCGCCCCGGTAGTTCGCCGCCGTGTCGCGGAACTGCCCGGTCAGCCGAGCGGTGATGTAGCCGGAGGAGGTGGTGACGTGGCGGACCGCCGGGTCGACGTGCTCGTAGGGGCGCGAAACGCGCTCGTCCATCCAGCTCAGCACCGGCTGCGCGAGGGTCCCGTCGGCGCGCAGCAGCGCCCGGCAGGACCGGATCGTGCACAGCCCGACGCCGCGGATCTCGCCCGGCTCGCCGTCGAAGTCGCGCAACGCGGCGCGGGTGGCCGCGCCGATCGAGTCCCACAGGTCGTCGTCCGGGTGCTCGACCACGCCGGGGCGCGGGGAGTCGCTGGGCCGCAACGGGACCCGCGCCCGGGCGTGCACCGCGCCGCGCTCGTCGAACACGGCGACCTTGGTGCTCTGCGAGCCGTTGTCGATGCCCAGGAGGTAGCCGGTTCCGCGGCTCCTGGCCATCACCGGGCTCCGAGGGGGAAGACGGTGCCCGGGTTCATGATCCCGCGCGGGTCGTAGGCGTCCTTGAGCCCGCGCAGCACGGGGTAGGCGCTGCCGTGCTCCCGCTCGGTCCACGGCGCCCGGTACTTCCCGATGCCGTGGTGGTGCACCATCGATCCGCCGCGGGCCAGCGTCTCCTCGACGATGATCGCGTTGAGCGGGAGGTGGTACTTGCGGATCTCCTCGCGCGGCTCGCAGTTGATCCGGTAGTCGTAGACGAAGTACATGTTGGTGCCGGTCTGGTAGCTGTGCGAGGAGTGCCCCCCGAGCGTGGTGAGGTCCTCGAAGTGCGGGTACTCCCGCGTGATCCGGTCGATCACGGCGTCGTAGATGTCGGCGATGGCCGACCAGTTCGCCGAGATCTCCGTGGTGTAGCCGAGCCGTCCCTCCGCCAGCATCGCCTCCTGCTCGGCGCGGATCTTGTCCGGCCCCCAGTTCAGGTCGCCGAACCACTCGCGGATCAGGCTCGGGTCGACCCGCTCGTGCTCGTGCCGCTGGACGAGCCGGTCGATCTCGGTGCTCGTGGCCTCGGCGATCGCCGCCGGTCCTTCGGCGAGGAGGACCGCGACGCACTTCCCCTTCGCGAAGTGGGAGAAGTGCTGGGCGGCGTCCTGCTCCGAGTAGACCCGCGCCACCGAGGGTCGGTAGCCAGCGGTGATGATCTCGCGCAGCAGCTCGATCCCGGTGCGCACGTCGTCGAGCAGGTAGCCGTGGAACCTGTGGTTCTCCGGCTGGTACCGGAACAGCTTCACGGTGACCTCGGTGACGAAGCACAGCGCGCCCTCGTTGCCGATCACGACGTGCCGGATGTCCGGCCCGGCGGCGCGGCGCGGCACGTCCTTGATCCGGGAGATCGAGCCGTCCGGGAACACCGCCTCCAACCCGGTGACCAGGTCCTCGATCCCGCCGTAGAGCGTGGAGAACTGCCCGATCGAGCGGGTGGCGACGAGACCCCCGAGCTGCGCCAGCGGCTTCGACTGCGGCGAATGCCCCGTGGTGAGGCCGTGTTCGCGCACCCGCTCCTCCAGCGCGGCCAGCGGCACCCCGCACTGCGCGGTGGCCTGCATGTCGATCGGGTCGACGCGCACGATCTCGTCCATGCCGGAGCCGTCCAGCACGACGGTGCGCTCGTGGGTGGTCTCCAGCCCGCCCTCGGTGCCGGTGCCTCCGGTGCGCGGGACGACGTGCACGGCGTGCTCGGCGCAGAACGACAGCACCTCGGAAACCTGCCCCGCGTCGGCGGCGCGGACGACGGCCAGCGGGAACGGCCCGTCGTAGATGCCGTGCACCGCGGTGTACTTCTTGAAGCGGTCCACGCTGGCTTCCCGCAGCAGCCGCTCATCCGTGTCCACCCGCTCCGCGCCCGCGATCTCGCGCAACCGGTCGATGATGGCGCCCTCGTCCATGCGGTCCTCCGTGCTCTCGGTCTTCCGGTTCATCGGGTCAGGTAGCCGCCGTCCACGCTCAGCACGTGCCCGTTGACGTAGTCGGAGGCGCGGCTGGCCAGGAACACCACCGCGCCCATCAGGTCGCCCAGCTCGCCCCAGCGGCCCGCGGGGATGTGCTCCAGGACGCGGCGGTTCCGCTCCGGGTCCGCCCTGGTCCGCTCGGTGAGCGGGGTGGCGAAGTACCCCGGGGCGATCGCGTTGCACTGGACGTTGTGGCCGCCGAGCTCGTCGCAGTACGCCTTCGTGAAGCCGACGATCCCGTGCTTGGTCGCGGCGTAGGCGGGCGAGCTCTGCCCGCCGAGGAACGAGAACAGCGACGCGATGTTGATGATCTTCCCGTGCCCCTGCCGCACCATCCGCCGCCCTGCGCACCAGCCGAGCTCGAACGGGGCGGTGAGGTTCAGCGCGACCACCGGGTCCCACTCGTCGCGGCCGAACTCGGCTGCCGGGGCGAGCCGGGAGATGCCCGCCGAGTTCACCAGGACGTCCACCGAGCCGAAGGCGTCCACGCAGGACCGCACGACGCGGTCCGGGGCGTCCGGCTCGGTCAGGTCGATCTCCTGGGTCTCCAGGCGGGTACCGGCGTCCTCGACCAGCCGCCGGGTCTCGCCGCCGTCATCGGTCACGGTCGGCGCGAACACGTTGGCGCCCGCCTTCGCCAGCGCCGCGGTGAAGGCTCGGCCGAGGCCGGTGTTGCCCCCGGTGACGATGGCGTTCCGGCCGCGCAGCGAGAACAGGTCGAGGGAGAAGTCCGCGATGTCCAACGAAGATCCCTTCCACGGGGAGGACCGGTGCCCGGCTGCGGAGCCGGGGGAGTCGCGGGAGCGGGACCCCGGCGGCCCGCTCCCGGAACGCCGCGACGGGGGAGGACGCCGCGTGCCGCGCCGTTCCCGCGTCCCCGCACCTGCCGCCACCTCGTCCCCTCCTCCCGGGCGCAAAAAAAGAGAACAGTCCCCCGGGTTGAATCGGGTTACTGTTCTCTGGGTCTCTGAGCAACGTCGTGTTCAGTTGTGCTGGAGGCGGAGCGTAGCCGCGGATTTCGAGGGGTGTCAAGGCGGCCCGAGCTGGGCCTTCCCCCTCCCCGCGGCACTCCCGGACCGGCCGGGAAGCGGCCTCGGGCAACGAGGTCCGCGCTCCGCCCGGCCGGGATCGCCTTCTCCGCGCGGATCGAGTTCGACAGGTGCGGCGGTACCCGAGATCCGCTCGAACGGGAGACGGCCCGCCGGGCGGAGCGGTCGGCTCCGGCCCGGCTGCCGGAGCGGCTACGCGGTGTTCGGCGATCCGGTGTTCGGCGGCTCGGCGGCCTGCAGCGCGCCGGGGTGCAACCGGTCGTGGCCCCAGCTCCGCTCCAGGTAACCGATGATCCGCTCGACGTCCTCGGCCGGAACGCGCTCCGGCTCACCGCGCTCCAGCGGATCGACGTGGAAGATGTAGACCCGCGAGGCGAACTGGTCGAACGGGAGGGACGCCTCCCCGAACCGCTCGCCGTGACCGGCGGTGGAGACCACCACCCCGTCACCCCAGTCCTGCCCGCTGTCGTTGTTGGGGTTGAAGAAGTACACCCGCACGACGTCCTGCGGGTCCGGGGCGACCCGCAGGATCGTGATCGCGTGCCAGCCGATGTAGCGCGCCGCGCTGTCGGTGACCGCGATCCCGGCCGGTTGCGGGTGGATCAGCGGCCGGCCGCCGTTGTACCCGGGGTGGTAGCCCGCGTAGAACTGGCGCAGGAACTCGTCCAGGTCCACCAGGTTCCCGGTGTCCACGTCCACGTTGATCCAGAACCCGCGCGCGGCCCACCAGCCGTGGAACTCCGGGTTGACCCACCGGTGCGGGTCGCCGGGGCGGTCCGCGCAGCGGCGGCCCATCTCGGCGTAGATCCGGTCGAGGTGCGGCACCACGACCAGGGACACCGGGTCCAGGTCGACCGGCAGCGTCTTGGCCACCCCGCCCGAGCTGTCGTTGGAGGACAGCGGGCTGCCCTCGAAGTGCATGATGATCTCGTCGTCCCTGGCCGCCCACACCAGGATCTGCAACAGGTAGTCCGGGTCGTTGTAGGCCCACATCGACAGCGCCCGCGCGGACTGGCAGGTCGGGTTGTCGCCCTGCCCGACACCGAGCGGCTGGCCGAGCATCGAGATCACCCCGGCGGTGAGCCGGGCCTCCGGGCCGGGCTGGTCGCCGAAGACCGCCGTCAGCCGGTCCCGCGCGGTGGGGCAGAGCTCCAGCGAGAGCTGGCGCCACAGCGCGGGCACCACCGGTGCCTCGTGCAGCACGCCTCGGTCCAGCAGCAGCGCGAGACCGTAGACGCTCTGCGCGGTCTGCGGGTGCACGGCGTCCTCGATCAGCCGGTGCACGACCTCCCGGTAGCGCAGCAGGCAGGTGCGGCCGATGTCGGACAACCCCAGCGCCTCCGCGATGAGGTAGTCGCTGCCGTCCAGCAGGAACCGCAGGAGTTCGGCGTGGTAGGGCGAGACCAGCCCGGTGTCGTGCATCGCCCGGGCGAACCCGGTCGCCTCGTACTGCAGCCCGCTGGTGTCCATCGCCTCCAGCCGCGCGCGGAACGCGGGGATCCCCGGATCGTCCCGGCACGCCTCGGTCGTGCCGAACAGGCTGGTGATCAGCCGGTCCAGGCCCTGACCCGAGGTGGCGCCGAAGTCCACGTCCGGGTCGCTGCGGTAGATGGAGATCCGGGTGATCAGCGACTGCACCTGGTCGACCTGGATCGGCCGCTGGCGCAGGATCCGCCAGATCTCGTCCACCAGCTCACCCAGCACGCTGTCGTAGCCGATGCCGTCGGCGAGGTACTGGAACAGGTCGCGGATGAGCTGCGCGTTGCGGCCCTGCCGGTTGCGCTCCGCCTCGTTCGGTGGGGTGAACAGCAGGTCCAGGTTCGTCGCCAGCACCTGCGAGAGGAACTGGTGGGCGTCGTCGGCGGTGAACGTCGGGTGGGCGTACTCGCCGCGCGCGATGGCGAGCAGCCGCAACTCGCTGGTCGCCTCCAGCACGAGGGTGTCGGCGTTCTCGCAGCGGAGCCCGGGGCCGGCCAGCCCCGGGATCAGGATCTCGGGGGAGGCCCAGTCGGTGCCGTCGAACAGCCCGGCCTCGTCCAGCGCCCGCGCGCGGGCCTGGACGGCTGCCGGGCCGCCCGGCTGCCGCAGCACTCTTCGCAGTGCTTCCAGGACCCGGCGCAACTTCGCCGGTTTGCCGAAGTCGCGGGTCTCGGCCAGGGTGCGGACGGCGTCGTCGAGCGAGTCGACGCGCCGGTCCAGCGTCGTCGGGGCCCCCGGGGCGTCGGCGGTCGGTTTCAAGGGTCTCTCCCCCTGCTAGGTCTTCCGCGTCCGCGGAACACCTCAGACGTAGAAGTCGAGCTCTTCCTGCTTCTTCAGCAGGTCGCGCATCCGGTGCGGGTCGTCACCGAAGAAGTACACCAGGCCCCAGTGGGTGCCGAACGCGGTCCTCTTGGTGACGGTCTCCTCCCGCGGTGCCGAGAGGTCGTGGGACTCATAGTAGTCGTCGTCCTCGGTCTCCTCCGGCAGGCTCAGCTCGCTGACGACCCGGCGGCGGGGGTACACCCCGAAGCACCCGGCCACGCCCGAGGCGTCCACGACCTCCCGCGGGAAGAACGCATCGATCTCCGCCTCGGTCGTCTTCGGGTCGAAGGCCAGCGCGAGACCCTGGTAGGCGTTGAACCCGTAGGCGCGCTCCAGCAGCTCGAACACCTTGAACCCCGGGGGTCGGTAGGCGACCTCGCCGAAGTACATCTCGCCGTCGCTGGTGACGAAGTACTCGGGGTGCACGAAGCCGAACTCGATGTCGAAGGCCTTGATCAGCCTCTCGACCTGCTCGGTGATCTGCGGACGGAACCGCTCCAGCGCGGGCGTCGCCGGGACGAACACCGAGTACCCGAGGGTGACGTACTCGGAGATGTTCAGGAACTTGATCTTCCCGTCGTGGATCCACGCCTCGACCGCGAACTCCCAGCCGTCCAGGTGCGATTCCATCAGGACGGGGAATTCCTCGTCCGGGATGGCGTCGATCTCGTCCGGGGTGCGGATGACGCGGTGCCCGAGGCATCCCGCCTTGTCGAAGGCCTTGACGTGGATGGGGTCGTTCGGATCGCCGTCGAGCTTGAGCAGCGTCTGGTTGACCCGCTTGAGGAACCGGATCACGTCGTCCCGGTCGTGCGCTTCCTCGAAGATCCCCACCCGGATGCCGCCGAGCTGGGCCCGGCGCTTCATCAGGGCCTTGTCGCGCAGCAGCATCGACTGGCCCAGCAGCCGGGGGTTGTCCAGCAGCACGGAGTTGATCGCCCCGGCCCACTCGACGGTCTCCTCGAACAGCGGGATCGCGACGTCGACACCGCGGTCCTGCAGCAGTTCGGCGATCTCCATCGAGCGGTCGTTGAGCCGCTCGAAGTTCCAGCGCACGTAGGGGATGTCGTGCTCGGTGCAGTACTCCTCCGCCCACTCCGGGGCTACGACGACGTACCGGCGGTCGAACCTGTCGAGGGCCTCCACCGCGTTGAGGCTCCAACCGAGGAGCGCTACGTATCCCTTGCTCGGATCCTTGGGGGCAGATTCGGGCTTCGGCATGGACCGCCCCTTCAACTGGGTCGTGGAGTTCCCGGTTTCGTCGTGCACCTCACAGTAGCCCGGATCTCCTTGTCGCCCGGCGCGCGAAAGAGCTCCCGGCTTGGGCCGTTCGGCGGAGGGCTGTGCGGCTTTCGGATCAGCGTACGTTGGCGCCATCGGAGACCGGCGGTGCGGTCGGGTCCCCGCGGGTGGAGGCGGCGGCCGTGGCCCGGTGACCAGGCCGGATCTTCGCGGTGACCTGCGACGCGACTGATGCGGAAGATCCATCCGGGGGAGCCGCGGGGCCGGGCGGCCGTTCCGCGAGCGGGGGTCCGGGAGCTGGGGGGTTCTTCGCGGGTGGCGAGACCGAAGGGAATCACCCAGGGTGATCGCGGTGCGACGCCGGCCGGGAGCTCCGGACCTCCGCCACCCCGGTGTCGTCCGGCGGCGCGGGGTGGTGCGCCCCCGGAATGCCGGTCCCGGCGCGCGCGTTGATCAGGAGATGGCCGAACTCCGCGCGCTCGGTTCTTCCGGGCTCTCCGTGTCCCCCCTCTGCCTCGGCGGCAACGTCTTCGGCTGGACCGCCGACGAGGCGAGCTCGTTCGACGTGCTCGACGCCTACGTCGCCGGAGGTGGCAACTTCATCGACACGGCCGACTCGTACATGCACCGCTTCCCCGAGCAGGGCAACGAGCCGGGGCAGTCCGAGACCATCATCGGCGACTGGCTGGCCGCCCGCGGCAACCGCGACGACGTGGTGCTCGCGACCAAGGTCGGGGACCACCCCCGGCACCGCGGGCTCGAACCCGCCACGATCAGGGCCGCGGCGGAGGAGTCGCTGCGGCGGCTGCGCACCGATCACATCGACGTCTACTACCTGCACTTCGACCGGGACGAGTCCATCCCGGTCGGCGACATCGTCGCCGCCCTCGACGGTCTCGTCCGGGCCGGGAAGGTGCGCGCCATCGCGGCGTCCAACATGAGCCCCGAGCGGATCTCCGCGTCGCTGGCCTTCTCCGACCGGGAGGGCCTGGCCCGCTACGTCGCGCTGCAACCGCACTACAACCTCGTCTCGCGCGAGACCTACGAGGGCGCGCGGCTGGAGATCGCGCGGCGCGAGGGGTTGGCGTGCGTGCCGTACTTCGCGCTCGCCTCGGGTTTCCTGACGGGCAAGTACCGGGCGGGGCGGCACCAGGACGCCGTGCGCAACGTTCCCGGGCTGGCAGGCGGCCACGGGGAGACCGAGCGCGGCGCGCGGGTGCTCGGGGCCGTCGAGCGGGTCGCGGCGGAGCGCGGCGCGGAGATGGCCACCGTGGCGCTGGCCTGGCTCGCGCAGCAGCCCACGGTGGTCTCGCCGATCGCCTCCGCGCGCTCCGTCGAGCAGCTGCCCGCGCTGCTGGCCGCGCAGGACCTGCTGCTGGCGGACGACGAGCTGCGCCTCCTGGCGGAGGCCTCCGCCTGAGGCCCGGCGCCGGGGTCGTCAGCCCGCGGGCGCGCAGCGATCCCCGACGTCCTCCTCGGGCGGGTCGATTCCGCGACCACCAGTAGAACGAGTTCTACTGGTGGTCAACCTCGGGTCCACCGATCGGCGGTGAGTTGGAAGCCCGGCAGGTCGCCCAGGCGCACCACGTACTCGTAGGTGCGGGTGAACCCCGTGTGCCGGATGCGCCAGCGGCCGTCCGCGCCGCGCTCGTACCGGTCCTCGTAGAACGCGGCGCCCCGGACCATCGTGCTGTCGTGCTCGGTGGCGATCACGGTGTCGGTGAAGGCCCAGATTCCGGTGGCGGTGTCGCCGTCGAGGTGGATCTCCGGCTGCTGCGCCGAATGGGCGGTGATGATGCTCGGGGGGAGCGACTCGCGCAGGAAGCCGACGATCGCGTCGCGGCCGGTGCGCAGCACGGGTCCGCCGCGCACGGCCGTGCCGTACTCGGCGGTGGCGTCGGCGGTGAGCGCGTCGCCGATCTCGTCCCACAGCTTGAGGTCGACGCAGCGGAGGTAGCGGTGCTTGAGGCGCTTGATCTCTTCGAGTGCCGCGATGTCCATCCTGGCAGTCTCGCCAGTTCGATCGGCCATGACAAGAACTCGTTCCAGTTCTGCGCGGTGGCCCGCTTCCCGCGCGAGCCGCGCGCCGGGCTCGGCATCCGCCGCGCGGGGCGCGCGGAGCGCCGCTGGACGGGGGAAGGGCCTCCGGCCTGGCGACGGGCGCTCCGCACGCCGTCTTCGCGGCGGCGTCGGGTGTCGAGGACGGGATTCCGCGACGCGGTCACCCGACCCCGGGAGACGGGGAGATCGAGTTGATCGTCCGGCGGCCGTTCAGATCGCCGGACCGCGGGTGATCCGGCTGGGGTGCAGGACGAGGCGGCGGAGGTCCTCGACCTCCCACATCGCCTTCGCGGCCGCGCGCTGGTCGACCTGGCTCTCGTCCCAGTACCGGTCGGTCAGCCGGTCCGCGAGCTCCTTCGCGCCCTCGCGGTGAACGGTCACGTTCGCCTCGACGGACACCCATCCCTCGGTCTCACCGGCCGGTTTCACCACCACGAGCGTGGCGCGCGGGTCCTGCTCCAGTCGTCGGAGCCGGTGGGCGCCCGCCACCGAGAACAGTTGCGCGGTCCCCTCGTCGGTCACCTCGAACCACACCGGTCGGGGAGCGGGCAGCCGACCGGGCGCGGGGGAGACCGTGAGCAGGCCGAGCAGCGGTCGGTCGAGGATCGCGCGATCGGAATCGGTGAGCACGGGAGACCTCCTGCGGGTTCAACGGGTGATGAGGTCCGCCGGGTGATCGCGGAGTCCGCCCGGCGGGTTCCACCATTCTGGTCGCGGACGGGTCCTCCGCCCATCCGCAAGGCTGCGCGACGCCCGGCCCTCCGTCCAGCCCGGAGATCGCGAGGGCGTTGACGATCGCGTCGCCCGCGCGCGGCACCGGCACCGACGTCGCGGTCACACGGCCGCGCGCCTTCACGGCGACGACGCGCTCCTGCTCGTGGCATCGGAGCGCTCGGCCGGAACTGGCGGCCCCCGTCGCGCGCGCGTCCCCGGCGGCAGGCACGAGAACGTCGCTCCCGCCTCCCGCCGGGTCGAGGACGTCACCGGGGAGAGCCCGCGCCGACGACGTCGTTCCGGTCCGCTGGGGCCGACGCGGGGGCTCCCCGCCGCGCGTCCCGGTCTTGCCGACGAGGCCACCTCGGCGTGCGGTTCGATCGCGGTCGCGCCGTCGTCGGGACCCGCTCGCGGCGGTGCGCTCCTCGCTTCAGGGGGATGATCGCCTGCGGGCGCGCAGCGCGACGTACTCGCGGCAGACCAGGACGATGATCGTGACGTCGAGGGCCGCGAACAGGACGAGCAGCACCGAGCTGCTCTCCGCGGCGCGCAGGAGCTCGACGACGACGAGCGCGAGGAGCGCCACGATCGCCACCGGGTAGAGCGGTACCACCTCCCGCCACAGCGCCACCACCAGCGCCAGCTTGATCACGCCGTGCACGAGCAGGTACGCGATGGCGAAGGTGCGGGTGGCGCCGTGGGCGAAGTGCTGGGAGGCGAGGTCGAATCGCGCCGCGAGCGCGCCGGAGGGCGACCCCAGCAGGTCCCGGGTGACCACCGCGTGCGCGAGGCGGGTGACGGCGGCCGGGGGGAGCCAGGCGAGCACGATCCCCGCGAGCAGCTGGCCCGCGCCGTCGAGGCCCTTCAGCGCGATCGCTGCCCGGAACAGCCGGTCGGTCCACGTGCGTCGCCTGGTCACCGGCCCATGGTGCCGCGTCGGGCGGCACCGCACCGCCCGGATCGGCGCGCACCGGCGCGGAGCCGTTCGGCGGGGCCGAGCTGCCGCCGCCGAGGGCGGGGAGGCGAGCGCCGGCGCGGGTGCGCTCAGCGCACCGGGCGACGGCTCCGCTCACCGCTGGCGGGTGCGCCGAGCGCGCACCCGCTCTCCGCCTCCGGCTGGGAACCGGTGCCACGGTCGCGATCCCGGCGAGCGAACGGTGGCGGACCAGCTCCGGTTCCCGGTCGTGGACGCCCGCGCCGGGCTTCCTCCCGCACGAGCCGGGAGGCCGCCCGGCGGTGGGTCAGCTCAGGCCGAGGGCCGAGGCGAGTTCGCGGAGGGCGGGCACGGGATCGTCGGAGTGGTCGTCCCCGACGACCTGGATGACGACGTGGTCGGCGCCGGCGTCCAGGTGCCGCCGGACGTGCGCGGCGACCGCCTCGGCACCGCCCATGGCGACCATGCCCTCCGCCAGCCGGTCGGAGCCGCCGACGACGACGTCGGTCTCGTCGAAGCCCTGCCGCAGCCAGGAGTTCCGGTAGTTCGGCAGCTGCGAGTACATGTGCAGGTGCTGGTGCGCCCGTCGCAGGCCGGTCTCCCGATCGGTGGTGAGCGCGACGGCCTGTTCGCTGACGACCCACTTGTCGGGCCCGAGCTGCTCGCGGGTGCTCGCGGTCTGCTCGGGCGTGACCAGGTACGGGTGCGCCCCGTCGGCGCCGGAGGCGGACAGCTCGATCATCTTCGGCCCCAGCGCGGCGAGCAGCCTGGCCGGGCGCTGCTCGCAGGGCTCGATCGCGGCCGGGACCGCGTCCATGGTCCGCAGGTACTCCCGCATCGTGCTCAGCGGCTTGGTGTAGGAGCCGGCGTAGCTGCGCTCCACCAGCGGTGCGTGGCTGACGCCGAGCCCGAGGACGAACCGCCCCGGGTGCAGCGCCCCGAGCGTGCGGGCGGCCGACTCGGCGGCCGGAGCGCTGCGGGCGTGGATGTTCGCGATGCCGGTGCCGACCACCAGCCGGTCGGTGCCGCCCAGCAGCGCGGCGGCCTGGGTGAAGGCCTCCTTGCCGCCCGCCTCGCCGTAGAACAGCGAGCCGTATCCGAGCTGCTCGATCTCGCGGGCGCGGGCGATCACATCGTTGATCGGCCACAGGTCGCTGGTCCACCAGACCCCGACGCGGGAGCTGAAGCTGATGTTCGACATGGCTTCGAGGTTACCGGCGTCACCCGGACGCCCGCGTGATCGAACTCGTCGACGGCGGCGGTCAGCCGCTGCGGCGGAGCCACCGGGGGTCGATGTCGGCCGGTTCCGGTGCGCCGAGGTCCGCCGGGGTGTAACCGGACGGGTAGTTCGGGTAGGTGAGGTTCTTGCCGTCCTGAGTGAGCCGGGATCGCCTGCGCTCGGGCATCCAGCGCTCCACCAGGGCGCGGGCCCGGAGCGCGCCGTGCGCGGCTCGGGTCACCCACGGCGGGGCGGCGCGGAAGCCGAAGGCGGTGAGCATCCGCTCGTCGAGCATCGCCCGCACGCCCAGCGCCACCGCCGGGCGCAGCGGCCTCGGGAACCAGGAGCAGAACAGCTCCATGGTGTAGCGGCCGATCGCGTGGTTGTCGTCGCTGTAGCGGAAGTGCTCGCGCTCGTAGTCCTCCTTGAAGCGCCGGAAGTCCGCGAAGGTGGGCGGGACGTCCTTGATCCCCATCCGCTTGCCGACGGCGACGAAGTAGTGGAAGGCGGCCTCCCGCTCGTGCGGGTGCAGCGGCCGCCAGCCGAACCGGTCGATCCAGTCCACCGGGTCGTGGACGAAGGTGGACAGCACGTAGAGCATGTCGTCGTTGGAGATCGCGTAGCGGCCGTGCGCGCGGTTCACCACCCGCAGCGCCTGCCTGCCGCGCTCGGAGTCGTAACCGTGCTCGGCGATCTCGGCCATGAGCAGCGCGGTGTCGTCGTAGCGCTGCTGCGGGCGCTTCTCGAACTCGCCGGTCGCGGCCAGCAGCGCCGAGATGCTGGGCACGCAGTAGGTGCGGAACAGCGCGAACTCCAGCGCGCGCTGGTAGTCGAAGGGGAACTCGAAGCCGGTGGAGATGCGATAGATCTCGTGGTGATCGGTCACGGGGTCCAGCGCCGCGATGCGGCGCAGCCAGGTGCGGGTCATGGTCCTACCTCCTCGCGGCCCGGCGGCGGCCGGGCCTCCTCACCGTGCGACGACGCGGCGGTGCCGCGCATGACGGCGCCGCGCATGACGGGGTCGTGCTGGTCCCGAGCGGGAAACGACGCGGCAGCTCGCTGCCCGCAGGCGCGCACGACGGCTCGGCGGCACCGAGCGCCCCATCCTGGCTCGACCCCGGCGCTCGGCCCGCCCCGGCCCCCGCCGCACCGGTCCCTCGGTCGCGGCCATCGAGCGAGTGCCTCCGGGTGGACCGGGCGGCGGGCGGCACTTCCCGGCGCGGCGGGAGGCACCGGGCGAGCCGCGCCGACTCCGCCGCCCCGATCTCGCGGCGGTGGCGTTCGGGGAGGGTGACCGGGCGTGCGCGGCGCGCGACCGAGGCGGGACGCGCGGCCGCTTATCCTGTGCCGACACCGCCGCGCCGGACGCGGGCGGAACGAGGACGCCGGGAGGTCGTGCCAGTGGTCGGGACGAAGCCTGGGGCCCACGCCAAACCGAGGCCGGAGGTGAAACCGGGGGCGGCCCGGCCGCACAACCGGCGAGAGCTGATCATCGAGGCGGCTTCCCGGCTGTTCTTCGAGCGCGGCTACGCCCGCGTGAGCGTCAGCGACATCGCCGAGGCCGTGGGCGTCGGCCCCTCCGCGCTGTACCGGCACTTCAAGGGCAAGCAGCTGCTGCTGCGCCGGGTCGTGCTCACCCACCTGGAGCCGTTCGAGGCGGTGCTCGCCGCCCGGTCCGGCGACCTCGACGCGGTGGTGCGGGAGCTGGCCGCTACGGCGTTGGACCACCGGGAGCTGGGGGTGCTCTGGCAGCGGGAGGCCCGGCACCTGCCCGCTGAGGAGCGCGACGAGCTCAAGACGCAGCTGCGGGTCGTCGCGGGCGGGCTCGCCGACCTCGCTCGGGCCTGGCACCCGGAGCTGTCGGAGGAGGACGTGCGGTTCCGCGGCTGGTGCCTGTTCAGCGCGTTGACCAGTCCCTCCTATCACCGGGTGGAGCTGCCGCGCGCCCAGTTCGAGGAGCTGCTGCGGGACGTGATCGGCACGATCGCCGGCCTGCCGCCGCTGCTGTCCGGGCGCGGCGCGGCGATCCCGGACGCGGATGCCCTGCTGCTGGAGCGCGGCGGCACCTCCCGGCGGCGGCAGCTGCTCTCGGCGGCCACCCGGCTGTTCGCCGAGCGCGGCTACGCGGCCGTGACCACCGAGGAGATCGGCGCCGAGGTCGGCATCGCCGGGCCCAGCGTCTACAACCACTTCGCCAGCAAGCAGGAACTGCTGGACGCGGTGATCACCCGGGGTTCGGCCTGGCTGGAGATCGACCTGGGCCGCACCCTGGTGCGCACCCCGGACGCGGCGGAGGCGCTGCGGGCGCTGCTGTGGTCCTACATCACCTTCGCGCTCGACCACGGCGGGTTCATCGACATCCTGGTGGGTGAGGTCGGACACCTGCCGGACCACGAGCGGCACCGGGCGCGGCAGACCCAGCACGAGTACGTGACCGAGTGGGTGGCGCTGCTGCGCGAGGTGCGTCCCGAGCTGGACGCGGCCACCGCCCGGGTGCTGGTGCAGGCGACGTTGACGCTGGCCAACGACATGGCCCGGACCGGGACGGTGCGCGCCCCGGAGGCGGTGCGCCAGGTCGGCGCGGCCCTCATGCTCACCAGCGGCCCCGCTGGCGGTTCGTCGCCAGTCGACTAGGAAGCGTTCACTTATCGCGATGTCGACCCCGTGTTCCTGGGGTTTTTACCGGCAGATCGAAGGTACGGCGCGCTCACTTGTTGGTTGACCGGCCGGGGCTCTCCGGATTAACCTCCGGCCGAGGGATCGCGTGCGACCGGCGTCGGCGCAGGCGCGGCGGGTCCCGGTCGGGCGCGGCCCGGTCCCGGTGGGCCGTCCGCGCGCGGCGTCAATGTCGTCCCCGAGCGAGGAATGGCGGTCGCAGGAGCGATGAGCAGCGCGACGGAACCGGTGGGCGTGCCGCCGGCGGAGGAGCCGGACATCCGCACGACGGCCGGCCGGCTGGCCGACCTGTACCGGCGCAACCACGAGGCGGTGCACGCGGGCTCCGACCGCGCGATCGAGCGCCAGCACGCCAAGGGCAAGCTGACCGCGCGCGAGCGCATCGACCTGCTGCTGGACCCCGGTTCGTTCGTGGAGCTCGACGAGCACGCCCGGCACCGCTCGACCAACTTCGGCCTGGAGGCCGACCGGCCCTACGGGGACGGCGTGGTCACCGGGTACGGCACCGTCGACGGGCGCAAGATCTGCGTGTTCTCGCAGGACTTCACGGTCTTCGGCGGTTCGCTGGGCGAGGTCTTCGGGGAGAAGATCGTCAAGGTGATGGACCTGGCGCTCAAGATCGGGTGCCCGCTGGTGGGCATCAACGACTCCGGTGGCGCGCGGATCCAGGAGGGCGTGGCCGCGCTCGGCCTCTACGCGGAGATCTTCAAGCGCAACACCCACGCCTCCGGCGTCATCCCGCAGATCTCGCTGGTGATGGGGCCGTGCGCGGGCGGTGCGGTGTACTCGCCCGCCATCACCGACTTCACGGTGATGGTCGACCAGACCTCGCACATGTTCATCACCGGCCCCGACGTGATCAAGACGGTCACCGGCGAGGAGGTGACCTTCGAGGAGCTCGGCGGCGCCCGCACGCACAACTCGCGTTCCGGCAACGCGCACTACCTGGCCTCCGACGAGAAGGACGCGATCGACTACGTCAAGGAACTGCTGTCGTTCCTGCCCTCGAACAACCTCTCCGACGCCCCCGCGTTCGAGGCCGGGCAGGAGGCCGGGTCCATCGCCGAGAACGTCGGTGAAGCCGACCTCGAACTCGACACCCTCGTCCCGGACTCCCCGAACCAGCCCTACGACGTGCACGAGGTGCTGGCCCGGGTGCTCGACGACGGCGAGTTCCTGGAGGTCTCCGCGCTGTTCGCGCCGAACATCGTCGTCGGCTACGGCCGGGTCGAGGGCCGCAGCGTCGGCGTGGTCGCCAACCAGCCCACCCAGATGGCGGGCACCCTCGACATCGAGGCCAGCGAGAAGGCCGCCCGCTTCGTGCGGACCTGCGACGCCTTCAACATCCCGGTGCTGACCTTCGTCGACGTGCCCGGTTTCCTGCCGGGCACCGACCAGGAGTGGAACGGCATCATCCGGCGCGGCGCCAAGCTGCTCTACGCCTACGCCGAGGCCACGGTCCCGCTGGTGACCGTGATCATCCGCAAGGCCTACGGCGGCGCCTACGACGTGATGGGGTCCAAGCACCTGGGCGCCGACATCAACCTGGCCTGGCCGACCGCGCAGATCGCGGTGATGGGCGCGCAGGGAGCGGCGAACATCCTGCACCGCCGCACCCTCGCCGAGGCCGCCGAGAAGGGCGAGGACGTCGAGGCGCTGCGCGCGCGGTTGCAGCAGGAGTACGAGGACGCCCTCTGCAACCCGTACGTCGCCGCCGAGCGCGGCTACGTGGACTCGGTGATCCCGCCCTCGCACACCCGCGGCTACCTGGCGCGATCGCTGCGGATGCTGGCCGACAAGCGCGAGTCCCTGCCCGCCAAGAAGCACGGCAACATCCCGCTGTAAGGAGCCGTCATGAGCAGCTCGCCCGAGGGCGCTCCGGAGCTGACCGCCGTGCCCGGCGAGGCCGACGGCACCGGAGCCGACGTGCGCCCGGTGCTGCGGGTCGTGCGCGGGGCGCCGACCGACGCGGAGCTCGCCGCGCTCACCGCGACGCTGGCCGCGCTGGCCACCGCCGGCCCGGCGCCCGCGGCGGAGGAGCCGGTCTCGCGCTGGTCCTCCCGGGACGACCGGCTGCGTCGCGGACCGGCGCAGTCCGCACCGCGACCCGGCCCGGGTGCGTGGCGCTATTCGACGCGGCCGCGCTGATGCGCACCGCCCGGGGCACCGCCGCGAGCGGTGCGCCACGACCGACCCGGCGATCTCCCGCAGCGGGATCCGCCGGAACACGACCACTGCGGACAGGGATGGTGCGAACACCATGGGGTTGAAGAAGGTTCTGGTGGCCAACCGCGGCGAGATCGCGGTGCGAGTGGTGCGGGCGTGCCGGGACGCCGGCATCACCTCGGTGGCCGTCTACGCGGAACCGGACGCCGACGCGCTGTTCGTGCGCCTGGCCGACGAGGCGTTCGCGCTCGGCGGCGCCACCGCCGCCGAGTCCTACCTCGACATCGAGAAGGTCGTCTCGGCCGCGGTGCGCTCGGGCGCGGACGCGGTGCACCCCGGTTACGGCTTCCTGTCCGAGAACGCCGACTTCGCCCAGGCCGTGCTGGACGCGGGCCTGGTGTGGATCGGGCCGACCCCGCAGGCGATCCGCGACCTCGGCGACAAGGTGACCGCCCGGCGCATCGCGCTCGCCGCGGGAGCGCCGCTGGTGCCGGGCACCGAGGACCCCGTCGCCGACGCCGACGAAGTGGTGGCCTTCGCCCGCGAGAACGGCCTGCCGGTGGCGATCAAGGCCGCCTTCGGCGGTGGCGGTCGCGGCCTGAAGGTGGCCCGCACGATGGAGGAGATCCCGGAGCTGTTCGACTCCGCGGTCCGCGAGGCCGTGTCGGCCTTCGGGCGCGGCGAGTGCTTCGTCGAGCGCTACCTGGACCGCCCCCGGCACGTGGAGGCCCAGGTGCTCGCCGACGAGCACGGCAAGGTGATCGTGGTCGGCACCCGGGACTGCTCCCTGCAGCGCAGGCACCAGAAGCTGGTGGAGGAGGCGCCCGCGCCGTTCCTCAGCCCCGAGCAGCGCGAGCAGATCCACACCGCCGCCCGCGCGATCTGCGCCCAGGCCGGGTACCACGGAGCGGGGACCGTGGAATTCCTGGTCGGCCTCGACGGCACGATCTCCTTCCTGGAGGTCAACACCCGGCTCCAGGTCGAGCACCCGGTCTCCGAGGAGACCACCGGACTCGACCTCGTCGCCGAGCAGTTCCGCATCGCCGCCGGAGAGCACCTGCGTCTGGACGAGGACCCGACGCCGGTCGGGCACTCCATCGAGTTCCGGATCAACGGTGAGGACCCGGGCCGCGGCTTCCTGCCGGCGCCGGGCACGGTCACCCGCTTCCACGCCCCGGCCGGCCCGGGCGTCCGGGTGGACGCGGGAGTGGAGACCGGCAGCGTCATCGGCGGCCAGTTCGACTCGCTGCTGGCCAAGGTGATCGTGACCGGCGCCGACCGCGCCCAGGCGATCGCCCGCTCCCGGCGAGTGCTCGCGGAGATGGAGGTCGACGGCCTGGCCACCGTGCTGCCGTTCCACCGCGCCGTGCTGCGCGACCCCGCCTACGTGGCCGAGTCCGGCGCCGAGTCGTTCACCGTGCACACCCGCTGGATCGAGACCGAGTTCGACAACCGGCTGGAGCCCCACGCGGGAGCGGCCCCGCCGGAGGAGGACGAGGCGCCGCGCCGGACCGTGGTGGTGGAGGTCGACGGTCGGCGGATCGAGGTCTCGCTGCCCGCGGATCTGGGCGGCGGCGCCGCGACCGCCCCGGCGGCGAAGAAGAAGCCGCGCAAGCGCGCCGGCGGGGCCGGGGCGACGGTCTCCGGCAACGCGGTCACCGCGCCCATGCAGGGAACGCTGATCAAGCTGGCCGTGGAGGAGGGCCAGCAGGTCGCCAGCGGGGAGCTGATCGGCGTGCTGGAGGCGATGAAGATGGAGAACCCCGTCACCGCGCACAAGGACGGCACGATCAAGGGCCTCACCGCCGCTCCCGGGGACTCCGTGGCGCAGGGCGCGTCGCTGTGCACGATCGAGGACTGACCGGGTCGCTGGACTCCGCCGCGGACGGTGCCCGTCGCCGGGCACCGTCCGCCCGCCCGGTTCCGCGTGCCGAAGACCAGGAGTGACCGCCGAGGGAGGAACGATGGACTCGTTGTGCACCTGCCTGTGCCGCCAGGCCGGCCACCACGGCATCTGCCAGGAGACGCCGGAGCACGGGCTGCGGCTGCTCGCCCCGCAGCTCACGATGACCTCGACCGGTGAGGTCTGCCGCGCCTGCTACCAGGCTGCCACGGCCCGGCTGCCCGGCCCGCACCGCCGGATCCCGCAGCCCGCCTGAGCGCGCCCCGCCGAACCGGCGGCCGGTGCGGGTGGCTCCGCTGGCGGCGCTCCGCGCACCGCGCGAGGGGACGGCGGCGGAGCGGCTTCGCTGCCGACCTTCGCGGCGCGGCACCGATCGAGAACCGGCCTCGGCCCGGGCCGCGGATCTCCGGAAACCCCGGCATCGGGGACTTTGTCCCATGTCACCGGCCCGGCCGTGCGCTGCATCGTGACTCGGGAGGGCGACTGGTGGCTGCGCCCGGCCAGGAAGGGACGAGGTCATGCGGGGCGCGCTGGGTTTTCCGCCGGCGCTGGGACTGGCGGCGGAGCAGGTGCATCAGGTGGTGCGGCTCGCGGGTCGAGCGCCGTCGCTGCACAACCGGCAACCCTGGTTGTTCCGGGTGGCTCCGGACGTGATCGGCCTCTACGCCGACCCGAGCCGCCGGATGCCCGGCACCGATCCGGAGGACCGCGAGCTGCGCCTGGGGTGCGGCGCGGCGCTGCTCAACCTTCGCCTGGCCTTGGAGCACGTCGGAGTGCGCCCGCTGGTGACCCTGCTGCCGCGCTCCGCGGAACCGGCGCTGCTGGCCGAGGTCCGGCGCGGGGGCTCCGTCCGGGTGGGAGCGGAGCAGTCGTCGCTGCTGCGCGCGATCACCACCCGGCGCACCAACCGCCACCCGTTCCTGCCCACCCCGGTGCCGAAGGTGCACCGCAACGAGCTCGTCAGCTCGGTGACCTCCGAGCACGGCTGGCTGCACGTGATCGATCGGCCGCAGCGCGCGGAGCTGCTCGGCCTGGTCCGCCGGGCGCACCAGGAGCAGCTGACCAACGAGGCGTTCCGCGCCGAGATGGCGGCCTGGACCGGTCTGGGCGAGGGCGCGCCGGAGGGAGTGCAGGCCTCCTCGGCGGGTCCGGCCTCCGAGGAGCAGGACGAGTGGGTGCTGCGGGACTTCTCCGGGGGCCGGGGTCGGCCGCGGGTGCCGGGCAAGGACTTCGAGGACGATCCGCTGACCGTGGTGCTGTGCTCCTACGGTTCGGGCAAGCAGTCCGATCTGGAGGCGGGGGAGGCCCTGCAGCGGTTGCTGCTCACCGCGACGTCGCTGGGGCTGGCCGCCTCGATGCTCTCCCAGGTGATCGAGGTGCGCCGCACCCGGGCGGAGCTGCGCGCGATGCTCGGCGGCACGCTGGAACCGCAGGCGGTGCTGCGCATCGGCTACGGCAGCCCCGTGGCCCCCACCCCGCGCCGGGATCCCGCGGACCTGTTGCTCACGGACCCGGTCGAGGTCACGGCTCCCCATCGCTGAACCCGCGGGTGCGCCCGTTGGCGGGTCAGCCGACGCGGGCGGCGAGGCCGTCGAGGACGAGCGCGAGACCGAATTCGAAGTGGTGGTCCGCGGCCTCGGTGGCCGGGTGGGCGGTGTCGCGCGCGTGGCCGAGCACCAGGTCCAGCACCGAGCGGCGCTCCTGCCCGGTGAGCCCGGTGCCGTCGAGGGCGGCGAGCTCGTGCTCGTGCTTGGCGGTCCGTTGCGGTCCGAGCACCGTCCGGGTCCCGGCAAGCTCCAGCGTCCAGGGGTGCTTGCGGTGCAGCTCCCGGTTCTGCCGCGCCACGTGGTCGAGGCGCGCTCGCCAGCCGGTGAGCTCCGGTCCGGGCCGCGCCGTCTCGCCGAAGACCGCGTCCAGCATCAGGTCGATCAGGTCGTCCTTGCCGGGGACGTAGGTGTAGAGCGACATGGTGCCCGCCCCGAGCCGTTCGGCGACGCCCCGCATGGACAGCGCGGCGAGCCCCTCGGCGTCGGCGAGCGCGATCCCCGCTCGCACGATCTCGTCCGCGCCGAGGCCGGGTTTGCGGGAGCGGGGCTGCGGGACCTTCCACAGCAGTGCCAACGTCTTCGCGGGGTCCCGCTTCCTGACCACGATGCAACCGCTCCTGTCCCGACGTCGGATCCTCGGGGCCGCCGTCTGCCGGGGCCGGATCGGCCACCCAGCCTAGCCAAGCGGTTCGGGCGGACCGGACGAACCCGATCAACGGGGATCGGGTAGGAAGGAACCATGCCCGCCCTCGGTACCACCGCGGTCGTCCTGCCGGTGCCCGGAGCCGATCCGCTGCTGCGCTCGGTCGCCGCGCGCTTCCCCGGTGCGGTGCGGGAAGGTTTCCCCGCCCACATCACGATCCTCTACCCGTTCCTCCCGGCGTCCGAAGTGGACGAAGAGGTGGTGGCCGAGCTGGCGGCGATCCTCGCGCGGTGTCGGCCGCAGCGGGTCGCGTTCACCGCGTCGACCGATCCGCGCCACCTGGCGGAGGGGTTCGTCGCGCTGCGCCCGGAGCCGGACGGGGAGCTCCGCGGGCTCACCGCGGAGGTCGGCGGCCGCTGGGGGCTGCGCCCCTACGGCGGCGCGTACGGCGAGGCGGAACCGCACCTCACCGTCGCGCTCGAGGTCGCCCCGGAGCGGGCCCGAGCGATCGTCGCGGATCTCGTCCCGCCGCCGCCCGCGGAGTTGGCCGAGGCGTGGCTGGTGCGCTTCGACGACGGCTGGTCGCTGCGGGCCCGGTTGCCGCTGCTCGGTCAGTAGAGCCCGTCCTCGCCGTTGGCGGCGCGCAGGGTGCGCATCGCCTCGGCGAGGGCTTCGGACCGCTCCAGCCCGAGCGGGGAGAGCACGCGCCGGCGCAGTATCTCCGCGCAGGCCTCGCGGGCGCGCCGGGCGACGTCCAGCCCGTGCTCGGTGAGCACCGCGTAGGTGACGCGCCGGTCGGTGTCGCAGGGTTCGCGCACGATCAGATCGGCGGCGGCGAGCCGATCGGCGACCTTGGTGAACCCGCCGCTGCTGAGCGCGGCTTCCCGGGCCAGCCGGGTCATGGGCATCTTGTGCTCGGGGGAGCGCACCAGGCGCAGCAGGATGTCGAAGGAACCGGGAGCGAGTCCGAAGCGCTCACCGATCTCGCCCATCAACCGGTCCTGGGTGAGGTGGTAACCCTCGATGACGAGGCCCCACCAGGTGACGATCTCGTCGTCGTCGGTGGCGGGGTCGGGCCGGACTTCGAGCCCCGTGGCTCCGCCCGATCCGGGGTCGCCCGCCCGCACCGCGTTCATGGCGCTGTGGCCGCTCACCTGTACTCCTTTCCCAACATCCTCTTGCCCGATCAGTCTACCCCTCATCTATCTCGCGGGCGAATATCTTGCATGGAAACTAAATTCGGGCTACCATCCGGGCAGTGGAGCTGAGAGCTCCGGATCGAGAAGACGGCCGGGCGAGCGCCCGGCATCGCGAAGGAGTTGTTCATGGCCGACCCCGTCAAGCTCAGCGTCGTCTACTACTCGTCGACCGGCACGATCAGCGAGATCGCCGCCGCCCTGGTCGCCGAGGCGGAGAGCGCCGGAGCCGAGGTGCGCCTGCGGAAGGCGGCCGAGCTGGCGCCCGACGCGGCGATCGACTCGAACCCGGCTTGGCGCGCCCACCTGGAGGCGACGAAGTCGGTGCCGGAGGTGAGCGCTGAGGACATCGTGTGGTCCGATGCGGTCATCTTCGGTTCGCCCACGCGCTACGGCAACATCGCCGCTCAGCTCAAGCAGTTCATCGACACCCTCGGCGGCGAGTGGGCGCAGGGCAAGCTGGCCGACAAGGTCTACAGCGGCTTCACCTCCAGCGCCACCAAGCACGGCGGGCAGGAGTCCACCCTGCTGGCGCTCTACAACACGATCCACCACTTCGGCGGCATCATCGTGAGCCCCGGTTACACCGACGGCTCCAAGTTCGTCGACGGGAACCCCTACGGCACCAGCCACGTGGACGGCCAGGGCCAGTTCAAGGTGGACGACGAGACCCGCACCGCCGCCGCCGTGCAGGCGCGGCGCGTCGTCAAGATCGCTCAGCAGCTGAAGGCGGGTGCCTGAGCGACCCCCGGACGCCGGCGGGGCGAGGGCCGCACCCCCGTCCCGCCGGCACCCCCGCCCCGGCCCCCTCCGGGGGCTGGGGCGGGGAATCCCGTCCTCCTCCTCCGCGGGCCCGGGGGGCTCTCGCGGAGGGGGTCGACGGTGTGGGCAGAATGCCCGCAGCCTCGCGCGGGACAGCACCAGGGTCGTGCTCGGTGGCGTCGTCGGGGGGATGGTTTTTCCCTTTGCACCACGGAGGAATTGATGAGCATCGCGACCAGCGGGCTGCACCACGTCACGGCGATCGCGGGCGACCCGCAGCGCAACGCGGACTTCTACCTGCGGGCGCTGGGCCTGCGGTTGGTGAAGACGACGGCGAACTTCGACGATCCCGGCACCTACCACCTCTACTACGGCGACGCGGCGGGGCGGCCCGGATCGTTGATCACCTTCTTCCCGCGGCCGGACGCCGAGAGCGGGCGGCACGGCACCGGCCAGGCCACCTGCACCGCGTTCTCCGTGCCCGAGGGCTCGATCGGCTGGTGGCGGCGGCACCTCGCCGAGCAGGGGATCGAATCGGAACCCGTGCAGGAGCGCGACGGTGAGGAGGTGCTCGGCCTGCGCGACCCGGACGGGCTGCGCCTGGAGCTCGTCGCGCACCCCCAGCCCGACCCGCGCGAGCCGTGGGAC
This sequence comes from Saccharopolyspora antibiotica, assembly GCF_047200635.1. NCBI lineage: Bacteria > Bacillati > Actinomycetota > Actinomycetes > Pseudonocardiales > Pseudonocardiaceae > Saccharopolyspora > Saccharopolyspora antibiotica. Next base: position 36,342 of record NZ_JBJZOI010000021.1, read on the forward strand.
GGCCTGGTCCCCGCCGAGCACGCGGTGCGCGGACTGCACTCGGTCGCGCTGTCGGTCACCGAGGAGGACGCGACCGCCGAGATGCTGCGCGGCCTCGGGATCGATTTCACCGCGCAGCAGGGCGAACGCCTCCGCTTCGCGGCGGGGGACGGCGGTCCCGGCACCCTCGTCGACGTGGTGGTCGCTCCCCGGGAGCCGGAGGGGCTGGTCGCCGCGGGCACCGTGCACCACGTCGCGTGGCGGGCGCCGGACGAGGCCGCCCAGCTCGCGTGGCGCGAGGAGCTGGTCGGCGGCGGCGTGGACGTCACCGAGATCCGGGACCGGCAGTACTTCCGCTCGATCTACTTCCGCGAGCCCGGCGGCACCCTGCTGGAGATCGCCACCGACGAACCCGGTTTCACCGCCGACGAACCGCTGCTGGAGCTGGGGCGCGCGCTGAAGCTCCCGCCGTGGCTGGAACCGGATCGCGAGCAGATTCGGCGCGCGCTGCCCCGGCTCGACCTGCCCGCCGAGAACAACCCGGGCGCGTAGCCCCGGGCGGTCAGGGCCTCGGGCCGACCGTGATCGAGGAGCTGACCTCGCAGTGCGCGTCCCCCGTGCCCTGGCAGCGCGCCCCGCTCGACGGCCCCTCCGGAGCACCGGACCGCGTGGAGATCTCCGCGTCGCCGTGCCCGGTGCTCCGGGAGGAGGCCTCGCGCTGCTCCGGCGCCGGGGCGGCGGGAGGCGCGATCGCCGGCGCGGCGGGCCAGAGCAGCGCCAGCGCGGCGGCGATTCCCGCGGTGCACACCGCTGACCGGAGCCGAAGCGGCCGGGCCTGCGCGGGGGCGTCACCCGAGATGGTGACGGGGCCGCTGATCGTCCCGATCTGCGTCGAGCGGCGCACGTCGCCCGCGATCTCGTTGTGAGCCTCGGTGCGGGCGCACCGGTGCTGCTCGTCCATGAGGCCACCTCCCGGAGCGGAAGCGCGCGCGTCCGCGGCTCGGAGGCTAGTCCGCCGGAGGGAGCGGTGGGAGCCCTTTTCCGCGATCATCGCGCGCGTTCGCGGGAGCGCCCGCCCGCCCGCGGCGGATTCCGCTCGCCGAGCCGGGCTGGTATGCGCCCGGCGGCGATCGCGGGAACGGTGCCCGCACAGGGTAGGAGTGCCACGGCCTGCCTGCCTCCGGCGCGTCCGCGTAGCTTCGGGGCATGGATGGTGAGAACCCGCTCGGCGAGTTCCTCCGCGCCCGCCGGGCGCTGGTGCGGCCGGAGGACTGGGGCCTGCCCTCGGCCGGACGGCGCCGCGTGGCGGGGCTGCGCCGGGAGGAACTGGCGATGCTGGCGGGAGTGAGCGCCGACTACTACGTGCGCCTGGAGCAGGGTCGCGAACGCAACCCGTCGCCGCAGGTCGCGGACGCGCTCGCCCACGCGCTGAACCTGGACGGCGAGGCGGCGGCGCACCTGCACCGCCTCGCCCGACCCGGCAGCGTCCGGCCCGCGGTGCGGACCGAGCGGGTGAACCCGAACCTGGCCCGGCTGATGGACGCGTGGCCCGGCACCCCGGCGGTCGTGCTCGGCCGGTACCTGGAGGTGCTGGCGTGCAACGCGCTGGGCGGGGCCCTGTTCGACGGCCACCTCCACGACCGCGACCTGGTTCGCCTGGTGTTCCTGGACCCGGGAGCGCGGGACTTCTACCCGGAGTGGGAGCGGGTCGCGGCCAACACCGTCGCCGGGCTGCACGCGGCGGCCGGAGTCGACCGGGACGACCCGGGGCTGGTGGCGCTGGTGGGAGAGCTGTCGCTGCGCAGCCCGGACTTCCGCCGGTTGTGGGCGCGGCACGACATCCGGTTCAAGTCGCACGAGCTCAAGCGCCTGCGGCACCCCCAGGTCGGCGAGCTGGAGCTGAGCTACCAGACCTTCACGGTCAACAGCGCGCCCGGCCAGCAGCTCGTGGTCTACCAGGCCGAACCCGGCAGCCCTTCGGCTGAGGCGCTGTCGCTGCTCGGCAGCCTCGCGAGCCCCGCGGCCGACCGTCCGGACATCGCCGCCCCCGACCGCTGATCCCGGGGGCGGAGCGGCGCGGGCCGCGACCCCGCACCGGCGGTGGCGGAGGACCGCACGAGTCGCGGCCGTCGCGCTCAGCCGGCGTTGTCGGGACCGCTGGCCCGGGTGGCGGCCCGCGCCGCCGCGGTCACCCAGGGGCGGGAGGTCGAGGCGGAGTTGAGGTTGGCGTACACCGCCGAGACTCCGATGAGGTACCGGTGGTCCGAGCTGACGCGCCCGGCCTTGACGGCGCTCGCGTAGTCGCCGGAGCAGGTCTGCTCGGCCACGCCCGAACCCGGGCACCAGATCCCGAAGTCCCAGGACCCGCCCTCGGCCAGGTTCGCTCGCACCCCCTCCACGGCGGTCGCGGAGCTGAGCGGCATCACCTGCACCGAGACCAGCACCTGCTCGTCCGCCGACGCGGTGTCGCTGTCGACGAGGTAGACCCCGACCATCGCGGCGGAGCAGCCGTAGGCGTCCAGCGCCGCCCGCACGTCCGGGCTCATCCCGGCGGACTGCCCGCAGGGCTTGCCGCCGGATGAGACGAGCGCGTACTCCGTCCCTTGGTCCGTGGTGAAACCGCTGGCCAGCAGGGCGGAGGCGGTGAACGGCGTGGGATCGGAGGCGCTGTCGTCGAGATCCGCGGGGTCGTCCGGCTCGGGCTCGGAGGAGTCGGGCGAGGTGGTCTCCTCGCTCGCGGTGGTCGTCTCGTCCTCGGTGGTGGTGGTTTCCCCGGCAGCGGTGGGAGCGCTGGAGGTCGGACCGGAGGGGGCGAGGAACTCGCGGACCTGCGTGAAGTTGGAGAACCCCAGGAATCCGAGCACGGTGATGACCGAGGCCGCCACCGCCATGATCGCGCCGAAGGAGAGCTCCTCGGGCCTCGCGCCCTTCTCGTCCTCGCGCCCGTCCACCACGTCGCCCCCCGTCCACCGCGGATTCCGGCCCGCGCCCCGGCAGCGGCGGCCCGGAACCCCACCGCCCGCACCGCACTTCCACGCGCGGCGCGAGCTGCCCGGATCCCGGCGCCGCACCCCCGCGCTGATCATCACCTGCCGCCCCGTCCGGAATCCCGCAGGAACGCGGCTTCCCGCGTGATCGCCCGGCGTCGTGCACCGGTCCTGACATCGCGTGCACCACCGCTGCAACGCCTGACCAGCGGCAACGGTGGGGATGCGCGATTTCTTGAGAATTCGCGCCTCCCGGTCGAGGGGTGAGGGGGCTCCGGGGTGCTCGGACCCGGCCGGTCGTGGGGCCGGTCCCGGAGGCCGGGCGGGGCGGGCGGGGTTGAGCGCGCGGGGAGGAGCGGGCAGCGCTGTGTAGGGTTCCGCCGGGGCGGCGCCGCGGTCGCCCGGGAGGGGAGGAGCGAGCCGATGAGCACCCGGAGCATGACGTTGTTCCTGATCAGGACGCTCGTGGTCCTCGTCCTGGTGGCGGGGCTGGCGACCTACGTCGGCTGGTCCTGGCCGACCGGCATCGCGGTGGGCCTCATCGCCCTGGCCGCCGCCGCGCAGGGCGGCGTGCTGTTCTGGCAGCGGCGGAAGAACGCCTCGCACTAGCGAGGCTGGAGCCTATAACCTCGCCCTGGCTCAGTTGCCCCACCCGCTCGCTCCGCCCCTCGCCGGAGCTGTCGCTAAGCTCACCACCTGCTCCGATTCGTCGAGTCCCGCCGATGTGCGAGGCTATGAGCGATCGGAGGGCGGGGCATGGACGAACCGGCCGCGGCGCGGATGACCAAGAGCGAGTTCGCCTACGCGAGCGTGCGCGAGCAGATCCTCTCCGGGGAGCTCCCGCCGGGATCGGTGCTCAACCAGGCCGTCCTGGCGCGCACCATCGGCATCAGCACCACACCGCTGCGGGAGGCGCTGCGCAGGCTCATGTCCGAACGCCTGGTGGAGCTCGACGCGCACCGCGACGCCCGCGTCACCGAGCTCAGCGGTGAAGAGGTCCGCGACCTCCTGGAGATGCGCCGGACGCTGGACCCGATGGCGGCCGCGCTGGCCGCCGAGCGGCGCACCAGGGACGACATCGCTGAGATCCGCCGCTCCGTCGAGCAGCAGCGCGCCCTGCCCGACTCGCCGTCGCGGCGGCAGCTCGCCGAACAGCGCCGGTTCCACGCCGCGATCTACCGCGCCTCGCACAACGACCTGCTCGTGGAGGCGCTGGAAGGGCTGTGGGACAAGGCCGACCGCTACCGGATGCACGCGCTGCGGGAGGGCCGGAGCACGGCGGAGCGGGAGAGGCGGGACGAGGAGCACCGGCTGCTGGCCGAGCACGTCATCGCGGGCGATGCCCAGGCCGCGGCGGAGCTGATGCGCGAGCACGTCGACGAGAGCCTCAGCGCGCGCTCGGCGCGCACCCTCTCCCGGTTCCGGGGCTGAGCCGGATGCGGCTGGATCGCCGGACCTGGGTGCTGCTCGCCCACGCGGTGCTCACCCAGCTCGTCACCTTCGTGCTGCGCCCGGCCACCTCCTACCGCGCGCTGGAGCTGGACGTGCCCGCGTCCTGGCTCGGCGTGCTCTCGGGCAGCTTCGCGCTCGTGCCGCTGCTGCTGGCGTTACCGGCCGGGCACGTCGTGGACCGGCTGGGGGAGCGGCGGGTGATGGTCGCCGGGGGCGTGCTGCTGTGCGCCTCGGGCGCGTCGTTCCTGGTGCTGGGGGACTCCGTGCCGGGGCTGGTGATCGGCAACGTCCTGCTGGGCACGGGGCACCTGTGCTCGGTGATCGGGCAGCAGGCGCTGGTGGCGAACACGGCGTCCGCCGGCAGGCTCGACGCGGCCTTCGGCTACTACACCTTCGCCGCCTCGCTGGGGCAGGCCGCCGGCCCGCTGGTGCTCGTCGTGTTCGGCGGTGCGGCGGCGATCCCGGACACCACGCCGATCTTCTGGGGCGCGACCGCGTTCGCCGCCGCGTTGCTGGTGTGCTCGTTCGGCATCACGCGCGGCACCCCGGCCCCGGCGACCGGTGGCGCGGCCGCCGGTGGGGTGCGGAGCCTGCTGCGGTTGCCGGGGTTGCTGCCCGCGCTGTGCACGAGCTGCGTCGTGCTGGCGGCGGTGGACCTGTCCGTGGTCTACCTGCCCGCGCTGGGCGCGGAGCGCGGCATCGCCTCCGGCGTCGTCGGCGGGCTGCTCGGGCTGCGGGCGGCGGCCTCGATGGTGTCCCGGTTCTTCCTGGGGCGCAGCACCCGGCTCCTGGGCCGCCGGCGCCTGCTGATGCTGAGCATCACGGCCGCGGCGGCCGGTCTCGCGACGACCGCCGCGCCGGTGCCGGTGTGGGTGCTGGCGGTGGCGGTGCTCGTCGCCGGGCTCGGGCTCGGCGTGGGGCAGCCGCTGACGATGTCCTGGCTGGCCGAGTCGACGCCGCCGGGGTTGCGCGGGCGGGCGATGTCCCTGCGGCTCACCGGGAATCGCGCCGGTCAGGTCGTGCTGCCCGGCGCGATCGGCCTGGTCGCCAGCGGGGTCGGCGCGGCCGGGGTGCTGTTCGCGACGGCGCTCGGGCTCACCGGGACGGCGCTGCTGGCCCGGGGCCTCCCGCTCGATTCCCCCGGCGACCGGCGGTGATCCCGCCGCGATCGGGGCCGGGCCTCGCGGACGTCGGTGGCGCGCGGGAAGTCGCTCGACGTGAACGGCCCGGTGCTCGGTCCCGCACCCGCGCGGGCGGAGCCCGGCAATCGCGCTGAGCCGGAGTCGGCGCACCTCGGGCGCGCGGCGGCCGCTCAGCCGTCGACGCGCTCGAACACGGCGGCCAGGCCCTGCCCGCCGCCGATGCACATGGTCTCCAGGCCGTAGCGGGCGTCCCTGCGGTGCAGCTCGCGGGCCAGGGTGCCGAGGATCCGGGCGCCGGTGGCGCCCACGGGGTGTCCCAGCGAGATGCCGGAACCGCGCACGTTGAGCCGTTCGAAGTCGCCCTCGCCGAAGTCCCACTCGCGGGTGCAGGCCAGCACCTGCGCGGCGAACGCCTCGTTGAGCTCCACCAGGTCCACATCGGACATCGTGAGCCCGGCCCGCCGCAACGCCTTCGCCGAGGCGGGAACCGGGCCGATGCCCATCGTCGCCGGGTCCACACCGGCGACCCCGTGCGAGACCAGCCGGACCAGCGGCCGCAGGCCGAGCTCAGCGGCGCGCTCGGGATGGGTGACGACGCAGACGGCGGCGGCGTCGTTCTGCCCGCTCGCGTTGCCCGCGGTCACGGTCGCCTCCGGGTCCAGCGAGCCGAGGACCGGGCGCAGCGCCGCCAGCGATTCCGGGGTGGTGTCGGGGCGCGGGTGCTCGTCGGTGTCGACGACGACGTCACCCTTCTTGGAGGGCACCGTCACCGGCACGATCTCCTCGGCGAACAGCCCGGCCCGCTGGGCCGCCGCGGCCCGCTGCTGCGAGGTCGCCGCGAGCTGGTCCTGCTCCTCGCGGCTGATCCCGTACTCCCGGCGCAGGTTCTCGGCCGTCTCCAGCATCCCGCCGGGCACCGGGTGGTGCTTCCCCCCTGGCGTGGAGCGGCCCCGGGTCAGGGAGTCGTGCAGCATCACGCCCGCGCCCCCCGCGCCCCAGCGCATGTCGGTGGCGTAGAAGACCGCGCCGCTCATGCTCTCCGCGCCACCGGCGATGATGAGTTCTTCGGCCCCGGAGCCGACCTCCAGCGCCGCCTGGATGACCGCCTGGAGTCCGGAGCCGCAGCGCCGGTCGACCTGCATCCCGGGCACCGTGATCGGCAGTCCCGCGTCGAGGGCCACCACCCGGCCGATCGCCGGGGCCTCCGCGCTGGGGTAGCAGTGCCCGAGCACCACGTCGTCGACGGCCTCCGGGGGCAGCCCGGTGCGCTCCAGCAGCGCGGTGAGCGCGGTGGTGGCGAGGTCGGCGGCGGGAACCCGGGCGAGCGCACCGCCGAAGCGGCCGATCGGGGTCCGCACGGGCTCGCAGATGACGGCCTCGCGCATGGCGGGTGCACTCCTCCTGGACGTGGGCTGTCGAACGTCGGGCGCGGTGGCTCCCGCAGCCGGACACTCTTCTCCGTCGCCCGCGAGCCCGTCAAGGCGCCGCCCGGGCAGCGGGGGAGCGCGGCCCGCGCCCGGGGCTGCCGGGCCTGCCTCCGCGCACCCGGCCCTAGTGCTGCTGCCGGTCAGCAGCGTTCGGAGGCGTGCTGTCCCCCGGGAACCGCGCCACCGGCGCGCGGATCAGGCCGTCGTGCTGACGAGGACGTCGGTGAGCACCGGGGTGCCCTCCCGCTCCGGGACCGAGGTGGTCGCCACCCACCGGCCGCCGCCCTCGTCCCAGATCCGGGTGCGCAGGGTCTCGCCGGGGAAGACGATCCCCGCGAACCGCGCCGCGCAGGAGGACATCCGCGCCACCTCGCCGCCCAGCACCGCGTCGGCGATCGCCTTGCACACCACGCCGTAGGTGCACAGCCCGTGCAGGATCGGGCGCGGGAACCCGGCCGCGGCCGCGAACGCCGGATCGGCGTGCAGCGGGTTCCGGTCCCCGCAGAGCCGGTACAGCAGCGCCTGCTGCGGCAGCGTCGGGGAGTCGACGACGAGATCGGGGGCGCGTTCCGGCGCCGGCACCCGTTCCCCGGAGCCGCGCGGGCCGCCGAACCCGCCCTCGCCGCGGGCGAAGATGGCGGAGCGGGCGGTGGACAGCGGCGCGCCGGACTCGTCGACCAGCGCCGTCTCCTGCACGAGCACGGCTGATTCGCCCTTGTCCCGCACCTCGACGATCCGGGTCGTCGCGCGGGCCCGCCCGGCCGGGGGCAGCGGCCGGTGCGCGGTGACCTCCTGGCTCCCGTGCAGCACCTTCGCCAGGTCGAGGTCCACGCCGGGGAAGCACAACCGGGGCGGCGGCCCGGAGGCCCGCAGGTTCGGCGCCACCACGGCGAACGAGGGCAGCACCCGGAGGTCCTGCTCGGTGGCGTAGCGCAGCTCGCCCGGGTCCTCCGGCGGGTTCCCGGCACCGAGCGCCAGGTGGTAGAGCAGCACGTCGTCGGAGGTCCAGGCGACGTCCTGGTCGGCGACGACCGCGCCGAGGGCGAGGTCCGGATCGATGGGCATGGCGTCCCCTCACTCGTAGCTGATGCGGATCTCGTCGGTGACCGGCAGCGACTGGCAGGCCAGCACGATGCCCTCGTCGAGGTCCTCCTGCTCCAGGACGTCGTTGCGCAGCATCGCGACCTCCCCCGCGCGGATCCGGCAGGCGCAGGCGCTGCACGCGCCCTGACGGCAGGAGTAGGGCGCGTCGAGACCGCGCTCCAGCAGCAGGTCCAGCAGGCGTTGCCGCCGGGGCCAGTCGAGGCGGTGCTTCTCCCCGTCGAGCTCGACCTCCGCGATCGCCCGCCCGACCGCCTCCGGAACGGGTTCGGGCGCGGTGAACGGATCGCCCTCCAGCGAGACGAACCGCTCCACGTGCAGCCGGCTCCGGGGGAGGCCGAGGCGTTCGAGCGCGCGGACCGCGGCGTCCATGAACGGGCCGGGCCCGCAGACGAAGGCCTCGCGGCCGGTGAACGGCTCGGTGAGCCCGCGCAGCGCGGCGGTGTCCGGCAGGCCCTGCACCGACTCCAGCCAGTGCACGACCGAGAGCCGCTCCGGGTGGCGGTCGGCGAGCTCGCGCAACTCCCGCGCGAAGATCACCGAGCTCTCGTCCCGGTTCGCGTACACCAGCACCAGCCGCCCGCTGCCCGCCGCCAGCACCGAGCGCGCGATCGACATGATCGGCGTGATCCCGCTGCCCGCGGCCAGCAGCAGCAGGTCCTCGTCCAGCGAGCGCGGCGTGAACCCACCGTCCGGTGCCAGCACCTCCAGCACCGACCCCGGCACCACGTGCTCGCACAGCCAGTTCGAGCCGCGTCCCCCCGGCACCCGCTTCACCGTGACCCGCGGGCCGTCGCCGAGGTGCGGGGAGCTCGACAGCGAGTAGCACCGCGCGACCGGGTCCGGCTCGCACGGAACCCGCACGGTGAGGAACTGGCCCGGCCGGTACGGGAGGACGCCGTCCTCGGGCAGCGCGAAGACCAGCGAGCGGGCCTCCGCGGACTCCTCGACGACCCGCTGCACGGTGAGCCGGTGCACGACCGGGGCGCCTCCGTCCGGGGCGGGAGGTTCGGCGGGATCGGGCATGGCGCGCTCCTAGTCCGGCTCCTCGGTGGCGTGCAGCATCGCCTCGCCGATGCTGCGCTCCAGATCCGGGCAGCCCGCGACGCGCGCGGTGCCGCCGTCCTCGGCCGCGCCCGTCAGCTCGGGGCAGCGCCGCACCGCCTCCCGCGACCACTGCGCGCTGGTGTGCGCGGGGCTGTTCTTCTTCGCCAGCACCCTGCCGCCGCACCGGGCGCACTCCACCGGGCGCAGCCCGCCCTCCAGCTGTTCCCGGCGGTCGGCGGCGGTGCTCTCCCGCAGCCGTTCGCGCAGCAGCGGCCGGTCGGCGAAGGCGGGCGCCTTCGCCCAGCGCGCGCCGCTCATCGGTCCCGCGCCGCACGGGCCAGGTTCTCGGCGACCTCCCGCTCCCAGGCGATGTTCGCCCGGGTGGTGTCCACTTCGAACTCGAATCGCCCGGTCATGTCCTCGGTGAGGTCGGCGACGTCCACGTAGAACTGCTCGTACCAGCGCCGGAGCTGGTAGACCGGACCGTCCTCCTCGCACAGCAGCGGGTTGTCGATGCGGGTCTTGTTCCGCCAGATCTCCACGTCCTGCAGGAAACCCGCGCCGGTGCTCCTGGCGACCTTGGCCGCCATCGCGTCCGCCTGCTCGTCGGTGAGCCCCGGCAGCTTCTTGGCCAGCACGCCCCACTGCAGCACGAAGGAGTTCTCGCTCACCGGGTAGTGGCAGTTGATCAGGATGGTCTCGATCTCGGTGCCCTGGTGCCGGTTCTCCAGCCGGTCGATCATGTAGGAGGGTCCGTAGTAGGAGGCCTCCGACCGGCCGAGGTTGTCCTGCCCCGCGTAGTTGCCGGAGCCGACGTCCGGGCGCCCCTTGGTGTTCAGGTACTGCGTCGCGACGTGCCCGTCGAAGACGTTCTTGAAGTAGGTCGGGAAGGCGTGGTGCACGTAGAAGAAGTGCGCCATGTCCACGACGTTGTCCACGATCTCGCGGCAGTGCGACCCCTCGACGAGCACCGAGTCCCAGGTCCAGTCGCTCCACTCCGGCGAGCCGACCTCCGGCAGCTCGGGGATCACCACGTCCGGCGGCGGTGGGTTGCCCTCCGGGTCGTGCCAGACGAACAGCTGCCCGTTGCGCTCCAGGGGAAGCCAGGACCGGGTGCGCGCCCGCAGCGGGATCCGCCTGGCGTAGGGGATGCCGACGCAGCGGCCCTGCCCGGACCAGCGCCAGTCGTGGAACGGGCAGGCCACCGCGTCGCCCTTCACGCTGCCCTGGCTGAGGTCGCCGCCCATGTGCCTGCAGTAGGCGTCGAGCACGTGCAGCTCGCCGTCGCCGGACTGGAAGACCACCAGCTTGCCGCCGAACGCCTCCACCGCGTGCGGGGTGCCGTCCTTGAAGGGCTCGGCCAGTCCCAGGCAGTGCCAGCCGCGGGCGAACCGGGTCGGCGGGGTGCCGACGTCGATGGTCCGCACCTCGGGCTCGCCGTCGTTCGCCGTCGTGGTCATCGCCGCCTCCTCCGTGAGCTCGGTGCGTGGTCGTCGGGATCCGGTCGCCCGGCCATGTGCCGCGCGGCCAGGTAGCCGAAGGTCATGGCGGGGCCGAGCGTGGCGCCCGGCCCGGCGTAGGTGCGGCCCATCACCGCCGCGCTGGCGTTGCCCGCCGCGTACAGCCCGGGGATCGCCTCCCCCGCTTCGCCGAGCACCCGCGCGTGCTCGTCGATCCGGAGCCCGCCCTTGGTGCCCAGGTCGCCGGGCACGATGCGCACCGCGTAGAACGGCGCGACCTCCAGCGGGGCCAGGCACGGGTGCGGCCGGTTCACCGGGTCCCCGTAGTAGCGGTCGTAGGCGCTGCGGCCCCGGTGGAAGTCCGGGTCGTCCCCGGCGCGGGCGTGCCCGTTGAACCGCTCCACGGTGGCCCGGAGGGCCCCGGCGGGGAGCCCGGTCGCGGTGGCGAGCTCCGCCAGGGAGCCCGCCCGGTGCACCGCCCCGGCGTCGTACCAACGGCGGGGGATCGGCTTGCGCGGTTCGAGCCCGGCGAAGACGTAGCGGTTGCGGTAGCGCTGGTCGGCGATGAGCCAGGTCGGCATGTTGCGTGCGGGTCCGTCGCCCGGGCCGTACATCGCCCGCACCGCGTCGACGTAGGGCGCAGCCTCGTTGACGAAGCGCTCCCCGTCGCCGTTGACCAGGATGCAGCCGGGGAGCGTGCGCTCGGCGAGGCAGAACCACGGGCCGCCGGTGAGCGGGATCGTCGGGCCCCACCACGCGTCGTCCATCAGGTCGACCGCCGCCCCGAGCCGCTGTCCCGCTCGGATCCCGTCGCCGGTGTTGGCGGCGGCCCCGACGGTCCAGCCGGTGCCGATCGGTTCGCGCTGGTGCTCCGCGCGCATCGCCGCGTGGTGCTCGAAGCCGCCCGCCGCCAGCAGCACGCCGCGCCGCGCTCGCAGCAGCACCGGTGCCCCGCCGCGCTCCACCACGGCGCCGCGCACCCGGCCGTCCTCGTCCTGGACGAGCTCGGTCAGCGGGGTGCTCAGCAGGAGGGGCACGTCGAGCTCGGCGAGCCCCGCCCGCAACCCGGCGGCGAGCGCCTGGCCGCGCACCAGCAACCTCCTGCGCGCCATCCGGGCCAACGCCCAGCGGGTGCCGACCCGCAGCGCGCGCAGGGCGCCGCGCGGGTGCCGCGCCACGAGGTTGAGCCAGCGGAAGTCGGCCTGGGTGACCACGAAGTTCGGCGGCGCCTTGGTGAAGTCCGGCTCCAGCCGCGCGAGCTCGTCGCCGAGCACCCGGCCGTCGAGCGGCGCGGGCTCGATCGAGCGCCCGCCCGGCTTGCCGCCGGGAGCCTCGGGGTAGTAGTCGGAGTAGCCGGGTACCCAGCGCATCCGCAGCGGGGTGTTCGCCAGCACCGTCGCCAGCATCTCCGGCCCGGCGGCCAGGAACGCCCGCCGCAGCCGCGCGGGGGCCGAGTCGCCGATGATGTGGTCGAGGTAGGCAGCCGCCTCCTCGGGCGTGTCGCGGACCCCGGCGCGGCGGAGCACGTCGTTGCCGGGCACCCACACCCCGCCGCCGGAGCGCGCCGTGGAGCCGCCGAAGCGGTCCGCCTTCTCCACGACCGCGGTGCGCAGACCCGCGCGGGCGGCGGTGATGGCGGCGGTCAGCCCGGCGGCCCCGCTGCCCGCCACCACGACGTCGAACTCCTCCGGCTCGGGCGCCGGGACGGCTGCGCTCATGCCGCCTCCCTCGTTCGGAATACTGAAACAGGTTATAGTTCTGAGCGCGAAGGCGCTACGGTGATGTCTGCGATGCTGGGAAGGAGCCCGCGAGGGCCACGTGGAGAACCTGTTCCATTCGGAGGGTGCCGTGATGGAAGAGCTGAGCGCGGACGTGGTGGTCGTGGGATTCGGCGTCGCGGGCGCCTGCGCCGCGATCGAGGCGGCCCGGGACGGAGCCGAGGTCGTGCTGCTGGACCGGTTCGAGGGCGGCGGGGCGAGCAGGCTCTCCGGCGGCATCGTCTACGCGGGCGGCGGCACCGTGGTGCAGCGCGCGGCCGGGGTCGAGGACTCGGTCGAGGACATGTACGCCTACCTGCGGATGGAGGCCGGGGACGCGGTCTCGCCCGAGACGCTGCGCCGCTTCTGCGAGCGGAGCCCGGCGATGATCGAGTGGCTGGAGCAGCAGGGCGTCCCGTTCGACAGCTCGTTGTGCCCCTACAAGACCTCGTATCCCAGCGATCGGCACTACCTGTACTACTCCGGCAGCGAGGCCGCCGGCGGGTACCGGGACGTGGCCCGCCCCGCGCCGCGCGGCCACCGGGTGCACGGGCGCGGGAGCTCCGGCGGCGTCCTGTTCGCCGCGCTGGCGGCCGCCGTGCACGACAGCGGGGTGCGGGTGCTGGGGCAGACCCGGGCGGAGGAGCTGCTGACCGGGGAGGACGGCCGGGTGCGCGGGGTGGCGTGCGAGACGCTGGCCGGGGCCTCCAGGAGGGCGCGGGGCGCGCACCGGCACCTCGGCGACCTGGCCGCGAAACCGGGCATCTACCTGCCCGCGCTGAGCAGGCGGCTGCACGCGCGCGCCGAGCGCATCGAGCGCGAGCACGCGCGCCCGCTGCGGGTGCTGGCCCGGCGCGGCGTCGTGCTGGCCGCCGGGGGTTTCGTGGCCAACCGCGCGATGCTGCGCGAACACGCCCCCGCCCACCGGCACGGGTTACCGCTGGGCACCCGGGGTGATGACGGCAGCGGCCTCCGGCTGGGCACGTCGGTCGGCGGCGTCGCGGCGAAGCTCGACCGCGTCTCGGCCTGGCGGTTCCTCACTCCGCCCAGCGCGTTCCTCGGCGGGCTGCTCGTCGACGAGCGCGGCGCGCGGATCGGCGACGAGTCGCGCTACGGCGCGGCGCTGGGCGCGGCCATGATCGCCGAGCACGGCGGGCGCGGCTGGCTGCTCATCGACTCCCGGCTGCGCCGGGAGGCGCGACGGCAGCTGCGCGCCCAGGCCGTCTGGTTCCAGCGGATGCAGGCGCGCCACCTGCTGCGCCGCCGCTCGGTCAGCGCCCCCACGCTCGCCGGGGTCGCCGAGCTCGCCGGGGTCGACCCGGCCGGGCTGGAGTCCACGGTGCGAGCTCATCGGAGCGCGCCACCGGGCCGGGACCCGGCGGGCAAACCGGCGGAGTTCGTCCACCCGCTGCGCACCCCGCCGTACAGCCTGCTGGACGTCTCGGTCCGGCCCTCGGTCGCCTACCCGTGCCCGATGCTCACCCTCGGCGGGCTCGTGGTCGACGAGCGGAGCGGGGCCGTGCTCGACGCCGATCGCGTCCCCGTTCCCGGGTTGTACGCGGCCGGGCGCTCGGCGGCGGGGGTGTGCTCGAACTCCTACGTCAGCGGGTTGTCGCTGGCGGACTGCGTGTTCTCCGGCAGGCGGGCGGGCAAGCGGCTCGCGATGCGGGACGGAGGTCGCCGTGCTCACGAGTGACCAGCGCGAGGAGCTGGCCGGACGGCTGCGGCGCGCCGAGCGGGACCGGGTGCCGATCCCGCCGCTGGTGGAGGCGCATCCCGGCCTGACCGCCGCCGACGCCTACTCGATCCAGCTCGCCAACGTGCGCCGCCGGACCGCCCGCGTCGTCGGGCACAAGGTGGGCCTGTCGTCGCCGGTGATGCAGGCGATGATGGGCGTGGACGAGCCCGACTACGGGCACCTGCTCGCCGACATGCGGTTGCGCGAGGACGAGCCCGTGGAGGTCGCCCGCTACTGCGCGCCCCGGGTGGAGGTGGAGGTCGGGTTCCTGCTCGGCGCCGATCTGCCCGGCGAGACCTGCGCGGAGCGGGAAGTGCTCGCCGCGACCGAGGCGCTGGTGCCCGCGATCGAGCTCATCGACAGCCGCATCGCGGACTGGCGGATCGGACTGGCCGACACCATCGCCGACAACGCCTCCTCGGCGGGATTCCTGCTGGGCGCCGAGCGGATCCCGCCGGGCTCGGTCGACCCGCGCGCCATCGACGCGGTGCTGCGGCGCGGGGACGAGGTCCTCGCGCGGGGGCGTTCGGACGCGGTGCTGGGCAACCCGGTGGTCGCGGTGGCGTGGCTCGCCCGCGAGGTCGCCGCCTTCGGCGTGCGGCTGCGCGCCGGGCACGTCGTGCTGCCCGGTTCCTGCACCCGCGCGGTGGACGTGCGCGCCGGACAGCGCTTCCAGGCCGAGTTCAGCACCGCCGGGCGGCCGCTCGGCTCGGTGTCCGCGGCGTTCCGGTGAGGCGACGCTCCGAAGGGACGGGGAGGAGTCGGCATGACCAGTCCTGGCAAGGCGACTGCCGCGATCGTGGGTTCCGGCACCATCGGCGACCTGCTGTGCGAGCTGGCGCGTTCCCGGTCCTGGAACCGCGCTGGATGACCGGCGTCGATCCGGCCAGCGCCGAGCCGCGCCGGGCCGCCGAGCTCGGCGCGCGCACCAGCGCGGACGGGCTGGAGACCCTGCTCCGGCAGGACGAGCGGCCCGACTCCGGCGCTGCGGCGTGGACGCGGCGGCGCTGCTGGCGCGGGCGGGTCAGCGCGAGCTCGTCGGCGGCCAGGAGGGCCAGCTCGTCGCGCTCGCGCTGGAGCTGCGCGCGGAGGGCGGCACCCTCCGCAGTGGCAGTTGACGACCGCAGCCTCGACACGAATGAGAACATGTTCTAGTGTTGTGCTTCGCCGATTGGTCGGTCAGTCCGCGAATCTCGGGGATCATTCGCCGTGATTCCCAGTACGACTGTGGAACGGGTTCCAGAGCGCATCCGGTGGCGGGTGCGGGAACGGGAGCGCTGGGATGAGCGAGCAGGACGGTCGGCGGATCATCGAGGCGGTGCGGCAGCTGCTCCCGGACCTGCGGGAGCGCGCGCAGCAGGCCGAGGACGCCCGCCGGATCCCGCCGGAGACCATCGCGGACCTGCGGCGCACCGGGTTCTTCCGACTGCTGCAGCCCGCCCGTCGCGGCGGGTTCGAGGCCGATCCCGTCGACTTCTACACCGCGGTCTCGCTGCTCGGCAGCGCCTGCGGGTCGACCGGCTGGGTCGCCTCCATCCTCGGCGTGCACCCGTGGCACCTCGCGCTGTTCCCGGACCAGGCGCAGGACGAGGTGTGGGGCGAGGACCCGGACACCCTGGTCTCCTCCTCCTACGCGCCGATGGGTGAGGCGGTGCTCGTCGACGGCGGCTACCGGCTGTCCGGCAGGTGGAGCTTCTCCTCCGGCTGCGACCACTCGTCCTGGGCGTTCGTCGGCGGGCCGGTGCGGGACCGGGCGGGCGCGGCGGTGGACTTCTGCACCTTCCTGCTGCCGCTCGGCGACTACCGGATCGAGGACGTCTGGGACACCGTCGGCCTGCGCGGCAGCGGCAGCAACGACCTGCTCGTGGACGAGGTCTTCGTGCCCGCGCACCGCGCCCTGAGCTTCCTGGCCATGTCGGAGGTCCGGTGCCCCGGACACGAGATCAACACCAACCCGATCTACCGGCTGCCCTGGGGCACCGTGCACCCCACCACGATCACCGCACCCATCATCGGCATGGCGCGGGGCGCCTACGACGCGCACGTCGAGCACCAGGGCAAGCGGGTGCGCGCGGCCTACGCGGGCGAGAGCGCCAAGGAGGACCCGTTCGCGAAGGTGCGCATTGCCGAGGCCGCCAGCGAGATCGACGCCGCCTGGCTCCAGCTGACCCGCAACCTGAGCGAGGAGCTGGAGCTGCTGCGGGCGGGGGAGGAGGTGCCGATGGCGATGCGGCTGCGCGCTCGCCGCGACCAGGTCCGCGGCACCACCCGGGCGATCGGGGCGATCGACCGGCTCTTCGAGAACTCCGGTGGCCGCGCGCTCGCCGCGGGCACCCCGATCCAGCGCTTCTGGAGGGACGCCCACGCGGGCCGGGTGCACGCGGCCAACGACCCCGAACGCGCGTACACCATGTTCGGCACCGGCGAGTTCGGCCTGCCCGTGCGGGATTCGATGGTCTGACCGGACCCGAGGAGGACTGATGGGACGAGCCGCCACCCCGGCCGCGGGGCCGGAGCCGGCCGGGAGCACCGTCGAGCTGCCGTCCGGCCTGCGGCTGCACTACCACGAGGCGGGCGCCGAGCACGCCGAGACGGTGGTCATGCTGCACGGCGGCGGGCCGGGCGCGGCCGCGTGGAGCAACTTCGGACCGAACGTCGAGGTCTTCGCGGAGCGGTTCCGCACGATCGCCGTCGATCAGCCCGGGTTCGGCCGTTCCAGCAAGCCCACCGAGCACGGCCAGTACTTCGCCCACAGCGCCGCTGCGCTGCGCGAGCTGTTCGACGCGCTCGGCCTGGACCGAGCGCACCTGCTGGGCAACTCGCTCGGTGGCGGGACGGCGGTGCGCTTCGCGTTGGACCACCCGGAGCGGGCCGGGCGCCTGGTGCTGATGGCGCCGGGCGGGCTGAGCCTGAACCTGTTCGCCCCGGACCCCACCGAGGGCGTCCGGCTGCTCTCCGAGTTCGGCGCCCCGCCGGGGCCGAGCCGGGAGAAGCTGGCCGCGTTCCTGCGGACGATGGTGCACGACCGCTCGCTCATCACCGAGGAGCTGCTGGACCAGCGCTACGCGGCCGCCGCCGCCCCCGAGTCGCTGGCCGCGATGCGGGCGATGGGGGAGTCCTTCCGCCGGCTGGAGACCGTCGAGCGGGGAATGCTGTGGCGGGAGGCCCACCGGCTGCGGCAGCGGGTGCTGCTGGTGTGGGGCCGCGAGGACCGGGTGAACCCGCTCGACGGCGCGCTGCTGGCGCTCAAGCTGATCCCGCGCGCGCAGCTGCACGTCTTCGGCGGCTGCGGGCACTGGGCCCAGCTGGAGAAGTCCGCCGAGTTCAACCGGATCACCCAGGACTTCCTGCTGGGCTGACGGAACGAGGGAGCGCGATGGGCATCCGTTCGCTGGGATACCTGCGGATCGAGGCGACCGACGTGTCGGCGTGGCGGGTCTTCGGCACCAAGGTCCTCGGCATGATCGAGGGCGACGGGCCGGACCCGGAAGCGGTCTACCTCCGGATGGACGACTTCCCCGCCCGGCTGGTGATCGAGCCCGGCGAGCACGACCGGCTCGTCCGGACCGGCTGGGAGGCCGCGAACGAGGCGGAGCTGCGCGAGGTGGCGCGCGACCTGGAGGCCGCCGGAGTCCCGTGGGAGGAGGGCGACGCCGCCGTCCTCGCCGATCGCCGGGTGACCGGTCTGATCCGCTTCGACGATCCCTCCGGCAACACCCAGGAGGTCTTCCACGGCGCGGCGCTGCGGCACCGGCGGGTCGTCAGCCCCTACGGCCACCGGTTCGTCACCGGGGAGCAGGGGCTCGGGCACGTGGTGCTGTCCACCCACGACGACGCGGCCGCGCTGCACTTCTACCGGGACGTGCTGGGCTTCCGGCTGCGGGACTCGATGCGGCTGGCCCCGGAGCTGGTGGGCAGGCCCGCTGACGGGGCACCGGCGTGGTTGCGGTTCTTCGGCTGCAATCCGCGCCATCACAGCCTCGCGTTCCTGCCGATGCCCACGCCCAGCGGGATCGTGCACCTCATGGTGGAGGTCGCCGACGTCGACGACGTGGGCCTGGCGCTGGACCGCGCGCTGCGGAGGGGGGTGCCGATGTCGGCGACGCTCGGCAGGCACGTCAACGACCTGATGCTGTCGTTCTACGTGCGGTCGCCGGGCGGGTTCGACGTCGAGTTCGGCTGCGAGGGCAGGCAGGTCGCCGACGAGGACTGGGTCGCGCGGGAGAGCACCGCGGTGAGCCTCTGGGGCCACGACTTCAGCATCGGCGCGCGATGACCGGCGGGGCGCGGGCCGAGTTCGGCCAGGCGGGGTTCCGCCGGGTGCTCGGCCGGTTCTGCACCGGGGTCACGGTGGTCGCCGGGATGGACGGGACGCGGCCGGTCGGGTTCACCTGCCAGTCCTTCGCGGCGCTGTCGCTGGAACCACCGCTGGTGCTGTTCTGCCCCGGGCGGAGCTCGCGGACGTGGCCGCTGCTGGCGGCGTCGGGGCGGTTCTGCGTCAACGTGCTCGCCGACGGGCAGGAGGCGGTGAGCACCGCGTTCGGCCGCGGCGGAGCCGACAAGTTCGCCGAGGTCGGCTGGCGCCCCGGACCGTCCGGAGCACCGGTGCTCGACGACGTCCTCGCCTGGGCGGACTGCACCGTCGAGACCGTCCACGAGGCGGGTGACCACCACATCGTCGTGGGCCGCGTGCACTCCCTCGGCGAGGGCGATCGGCGCCGTCCCCTGCTGTTCTACCGGGGGACCTACGCCGCCGTCGCGGATCCCCCGCACCCGCTCACCTGGCCCCGCCAGGACGACTGGCTCTGAGCCGTGCCGCCGGCGAGCTCAGGGTGCTCGCCGCGGACCGCGTCCGGCCGGGGCGCGGAGCCGGACGATCAACGCAGGTCGCGCTTGCGGACCTTGCCGGTGGGGGTGCGGGGGAGCGCGGCGCGGAAGTGGACGTGGCGGGGGACCTTGTAGTTGGCCAGGCGCTCGCGGCAGAACTCCAGCACCTCGCGCTCGGTGAGCTCGTGGCCGGGCCGCGCGACCAGGTACGCCGCGCCCACCTCGCCCAGCCGCCGGTCGGGAACGCCCACCACCGCCGCCTCCGCGACTCCGGGAAGCCGGGCGATCGCCTGCTCCACCTCCGCCGGGTGGACGTTGAACCCGCCGCAGACGTACATGTCCGTCGCCCGGCCGGTGATGGTGAGCGAGCCCCGCCGGTCGACCCGCCCGAGATCGCCGGTGCGCAGCCAGCCGTCCGCGTCCACGGCCGCGGCCGTTCGAGCGGGCTCGTCGCGGTAGCCGAGCATCGTGTTCGGCCCGCGCAGCAGCACCTCCCCGACCTCGCCGGCCGGCAGCGCGCGGCCCCGCGCGTCGGCGATGCGCAGCTCGAATCCCGCGGCGGGACGGCCGCAGGTGGTCGCGACGGTCTCGTCGTCGTCGTCCGCGCGGCACATGGTGGCCACCACCGCCTCGGTCAGGCCGTAGGCCGTGAGCACGGTGCGGAAGGTGAGCTCCCGCCGCATCCGCTCCACCAGGGCGACCGGTACCGAGGCCGCACCGGTCACGGCGAGCCGCAGGCTGGAGAGGTCGTGCTCGCCGCGCGCCGGATCGTCCAAGATGGACTGGTACAGCGTCGGCGGCCCGGGCAGCACCGTGATCCGCTCGCGGCGCACCAGCTCCAGCGCCGCGCCCGCGTCGAACACGGGCATCGGCACGAGCACCGCCGCCCGCAGCAGGCACACCAGGATGCCCGCCTTGTAGCCGAAGCTGTGGAAGAACGGGTTCACCACCAGGTAGCGGTCCGCGCGGGAGACCTCGCCGCGCTCGGCCCAGGCCTCGGCGACCGCGAGCGATTGGCGGTGCGCGCTGAGCACGCCCTTACTGCGCCCGGTGGTGCCGGAGGTGTAGAGCAGGTCGCTGACATCGGTGGGGCGCACCTTCGCGGCCAGCTCGTCCACCCGCGCGGGAACGGGCGAGACGACCGCCGCGCCCCACTCGGTGCAGCCGGGCACCGGTGGCTCCGACCGTTCCACCGGGAGCCGGAGCACCGTGCGCGGCACCGCTTTCCGGTCCGAGCGCAGTTCGGCGATCCGGTCGCGGCCGAGGAAGTTCCCGGCCACCACGAGGGCGCGGGCGCCGCTGCGGCGCAGCACGTCGGCGGTCTCGGTCGCGGTGAAGCGGGTGCTGATCGGCACCAGCACCGCCCCGAGGTGCAGCGCGGCGAGCGCGGTGACGACCCAGTGGTGGGTGTTGGGGGCGTTG
The DNA here is from genome assembly GCF_047200635.1 of Saccharopolyspora antibiotica. NCBI lineage: Bacteria > Bacillati > Actinomycetota > Actinomycetes > Pseudonocardiales > Pseudonocardiaceae > Saccharopolyspora > Saccharopolyspora antibiotica. Next base: position 56,681 of record NZ_JBJZOI010000021.1, read on the forward strand.
AGCGCCACCCGGTCACCGGGGCGCACGCCCTCGGTCAGCAGGAAGCCCGCCACCGCGCGCACCCGGTCGCGCAGCTCGCGGTAGCTCAACCGCACCTCGGCCTCGCCGGAGGGGTCCACCACCGCGGGCTCGGCGCCGTGCAGCTCGGCCGCGCGCTCCAGCGCGGCGGGCACGGTCCGGGGCCCGGCCTCCACGGCGTCAGATCCGCTCGATGACGGTCCCGGTGGACAGGGCCCCGCCGGCGCACATCGTGATCAGCGCGGTCGTGCCGTCCCGGCGCTCCAGCTCGTGCAGCGCGGTGGTGAGCAGCCGCGCCCCGGTGCTGCCGACCGGGTGGCCGAGCGCGATGGCCCCGCCGTTGACGTTGACCCGGTCCCAGTCCGGCCCGTGCACCGATCCCCAGGACAGCACCACCGAGGCGAAGGCCTCGTTCACCTCGAACAGGTCGATGTCCTGGATCGTCATCCCGCTGCGCTCCAGCACCCGCTCGGTGGCCTGCACCGGGCCGTCGAGGTGGTAGTAGGGCTCGGCGCCGACGAGGCACTGCGCGACGATCCGGGCGCGCGGGCGCAGGCCCAGCGCGGCGGCCCGGTCGGCGTCGGCGAGCAGCACGGCCGCCGCGCCGTCGGAGATCTGCGAGGCGGTACCGGCGGTGTGCAGGCCCCCGTCGAGAACGGGTTCCAGCGCCGCGAGGGCCTCCTCGCTGGTGTCCCGCGGGCCCTGATCCCGGGTGATCAGCTGCTCGCCCCCGGGGCGCGGGGCCCGCACCGGGAGGATCTCGCGGTCGAACCGGCCCTCGTCCCGCGCGACTCGGGCGCGCTGCTGGGAGCGGAGCCCGAAGCGGTCGATCTCCGCCCGGCCGAGGCCCCGGCGGGCGGCGATCCGGTCGGCCGCGAGGTACTGGTTCGGCAGGTCGACGTCCCAGGAGTCCGGTCGGGGCCCGCCGATGCCGGTGCCGAGGTTGGCGCCGAGCGGGACCCGGCTCATCGCCTCGACGCCGCAGGCCAGCCCGAGGTCGATCGCGTTCGTGCTGATCAGCCCGGCGACGAGGTGGGCCGACTGCTGGGCCGAGCCGCACTGCGCGTCGATCGTGGTGCACCCGGTCGTCGCGGGCAGCCCGGCGTGCAGCCACGCGGTGCGGGTCACGTTGCCCGCCTGCTCTCCCGCCTGGGTGACGCAGCCGCCGATGACCTGCTCGACCAGTTCGGGAGCGAGCTCCTGGCGCTCCAGCAGGCCGCGCTGCGCGGCCCCGAGCACCTCGGCGGGGTGCAGGCCGGCGAGCCAGCCTCGCCGCTTGCCGATCGGCGTGCGCGCCGCGTCCACGATCACCGGATCGCCCACGGTCCGTCCTCCCGTCCGCGCGAACAACAGGAGATCAAGGTAGAACGTGTTCTCGATTGGAGCAAGGGGTGGGCGAGGCGGTGTGCGGGCGGCCGGAAAGTGGGTCCGATCGGGCGTGGTTCGAGTGGGTAACCGGGGTTTACTTGGCGCGAGCGCTGTGGTTCGGTTCATATAGAACAAGTTCTTTTTATTGATCTCGTGGCTCCGCGCGGACCGCAGGAGGTTGCCGTGGTCTCCCCCCGCATCCCGGCCGGGTTCGACTTCACCGACCCCGACCTCTACGCAGAACGCATGCCGATGGAGGAGTTCGCCGAACTGCGGCGCACCGCCCCGGTCTGGTGGAACCCGGTGCCCCGGGGGCGGACCGGGTACGACGACGAGGGCTACTGGGTGGTCAGCAGGCACGCCGACGTCAAGGAGGTCTCGCGCCGCAGCGACGTGTTCTCCGCCCGGGAGAACACCGCCATCACCCGGTTCAGCGAGGACATGGGCCGCGAGCAGATCGAGATGCAACGGCTGATCCTGCTCAACATGGACCCGCCCGAGCACACCAAGCTGCGCGGCATCGTCTCCCGGGGCTTCACCCCGCGCGCCGTGCACGGACTGCGCGACGCCCTCGCCGAGCGCGCCGAGCGCATCGTGCGCACCGCGTTGGAGGACGGCTCCGGTGACTTCGTCGCCGACGTGGCCCGCGAGCTGCCGCTGCAGGCGATCGCGGAGCTGCTGGGCATCCCGCAGGACCACCGCGGGGACATCTTCGAGTGGTCCAACCAGATGATCGCCTACGACGACCCCGAGTACTCCATCGATCCGGCGTCGGCCGCCGCGGAGCTGCTCGGCTACAGCATGGGCATGGCCGAGCAGCGCCGCGGCTGTCCGATGGACGACATCGCCACCACGCTCGTGCAGGCCGACGTCGACGGGCACGCGCTCAGCGATGACGAGTTCGGCTTCTTCGTGCTGCTGCTGGCGGTGGCGGGCAACGAGACCACCCGCAACGCCATCACGCACGGGATGCGGGCGCTGCTGGACAACCCCGGGCAGTGGGAGCTGTTCAAGGCGGAGCGGCCCGCCACCGCCGCCGACGAGATCGTGCGCTGGGCGACACCGGTGATGTCCTTCCAGCGCACCGCGCTCGCCGGCACCGAGCTGCGCGGGGTGCCCATCGCGCGGGGCGAGCGGGTGGCGATGTTCTACAGCTCGGCGAACTTCGACCCCGAGGTCTTCGCGGAGCCGGAGCGCTTCGACATCACCAGGGACCCTAACCCGCACGTGGGCTTCGGCGGCACCGGCGCGCACCACTGCATCGGGGCCAACCTGGCGCGGCTGGAGATCGACCTGATCTTCAACGCCGTCGCCGACCACATGCCGGGCATCACCAAGGCCGCCGAACCCCGCAGGCTGCGCTCCGGCTGGCTCAACGGGATCAAGGAGTTCCAGGTCCGCTACCGGTGATCAGTCCAGCACGGCGGTGGCCTCCAGCTCGACGAGCATGTCCGGTTCGGCGAGGGCGGCCACGCCGATGCCGGTGAACGGCGGCAGGGCGGTCGCGCCGAGCCGCGCGGCGGCCCGGTCCCGGCCCTCGACGAACAGCGCGTACTTGTCCGGGGTCCAGTCGACCAGGTAGGCGGTCAGCTTCGCCACGTCCGCGAACGTCGCTCCCGCCGCCGCCAGCGCGGTACCGACGTTGAGGTAGCACCGCTCGACCTGGGCGGCGAGATCCCCCGCTCCGATCGGGCCCCCGTCGGCGTTCCGGGCGACCTGCCCGGCGATGAAGACCAGCTTGGAGCCGCTGGCGATCGAGACCTGCCGGTACAGGTCGACCTGGGGCAGCCCGTCGGGATTCACCAGTTCGATGGTCATGTCGGGGGTCCTCCTCGTCCGGACCGGACGATCCGGTCTCTTGTGGTTACTGGCACACCGTAGGAGAGTGGGCGGTGACGTGGAAGAACGCACTTCCCAGTGACCGAGGAACCAGATGGTGACCAAGCAGCTCGCGGGCACTCCCGACGACGCGGACCTGACCCGGGCGGATTCGCTCGCGCGGGAGATCTTCTCCGACATCGCCAACAAGTGGGCGCTCCTGATCATCGACGCGCTGGGGGAGCGGACCCTGCGCTTCACCGAGCTGCGGGCGGAGATCGAGGGCATCAGCCACAAGATGCTCACCCAGAACCTGCGGATGCTGGAGCGCAACGGCCTGGTGGAGCGCACCGCGCACCCCACCATCCCGCCGCGTGTCGAGTACGCCCTCACCGAGCCCGGCCGCGACCTCCGCAAGACCGTCCACTGGATGTGCGACTGGACCCACCAGCACTTCGCGCACATCGAGGAATCCCGCAAGCGCTTCGGCGGTGGCTGAGCGTCCGTGCCGCGGCCTGCGCCGGGGCGCCGGTGGCGGTGCAGCGCGTCGCGGCGGCCGCGCCGCTGACCGGACGCCGATCAAGGGCCGTGCACCGGCGGTGTCGCGCCTCAGGGCCGGTGCAGGGTCTTCATGGCGCGGTCGAACTCCCAGAAGGCGCGCACGGAGCGGAGCAGGCCGTGCTCGTCGATCTGGTAGACGAACACGCCCTCGGCGTCCATGACGGAGCCGTCGGCCAGGTGGGTGCGGATGAAGCCCGTGTTGGCCACCTCGTGTCCGGCGGCGAACGAGTCGAGGACGTGGAACACGAGGCGATCGGCGGTGGAGATCACCGAATCCCAGAACGCCTCGATCCCCGCCCGGCCGCGGTGCCCGAGCCCGGTGGGGTCCAGCGGGGAGACGCCCACCGGGTCCTGGACCACGGCGTCCGGGGCGAACAGCGCCAGCCACTCCTCCTTGGCGCCGCGCACCACCGCGTCCATCGAGGCGCGCGCCGCCCGGCGGGCGGGGTGCTCGGCGGTGGTGGCGATCCACACGACGTCGGGGTGCACGACGACCTCCCTGCTCGGGGGATGACCGGTGCGGTCACCGCGCTGAGAACGAGCGGACGAGCCGCCCGTCCGGGCTCACATCCGGGTGATGACCTTCTCGGCGAAGCGGGCGACCGAGTCGCGCTTGGTGGGGAGGTCGGCGTCGAAGGGGTGGCCGTCCAGCACCCAGGGGACGACGATCGCGTCGGTGACCCCTACCTCGGCCTGCTCCCGGTAGCCGTCCGCGCCGAAGCGGTCCACGCACACCGCCTGGATCTCGAAGGGCTCGTCCTGCCGCCCGAACTCGGCGCGCAGCTCGCCGAGGCGGGCCACCGTCGCCCGGATCTCGTCCAGCCGCATCATCGCCGAGGACCAGCCGTCCCCGCGCAGCGCGGCCCGGCGCAGCGCGCGCTCGGTGTGCCCGCCCACGTAGATGGGCACCGGCCGGCCGGGAGCGGGCGAGACCCGCAGCCGGTCGAAGTCGAAGAACTCGCCGTGGTGCTCGACCATCCCGCCGCCGAGGATCAGCCGCAGCACGTCGATCGCCTCGTCCACCCTCGGGCCGCGCCGCTCGAACGGGGCCCCGCACCACTCGAACTCCTCCGGCGTCCAGCCGATCCCCACGCCGAGGCCGAAGCGGTCCCCGGTGATCGCGGCCACCGAGGCCACCTGCCGGGACAGCAGCACCGGGTTGCGCGGGCCCAGCTTGAGCACCGACGTGTAGAACCGGAGCCGCTCGGTCACCGCGCCCATCGCGGCGGCCGCGACGAGCGGATCCGTCCACGGCGTGTGCTCGTCCCACATCCGCGAGCCGTCCGCCGTGTACGGGTAGGCGGCGGCGACGTCCTCGGAGTAGAACAGCGAATCCGGCAGCGCGATCGCGTCGAAACCGGCCTCCTCGGCCATCCGCGCCAGTTCGGTGAGCTGGTCCAGCGGGCTCATCGCGACGGACAACGTGAACTTCATCGACCCTCCCCCGGCCGGCCGGAGCCGACGACCCACATCGAGAAGTACTGCGAGCCACCACCGTAGGCGTGCCCGAGCGCCAGGCGCGCGCCGTCCACCTGGTGCTCTCCCGCCCGGTTCATCACCTGCATCGCGGCCTCGGCGAACCGCAGCATCCCGGAGGCGCCGATGGGATTCGACGAGAGCACGCCGCCCGAGGGGTTCACCGGCAGCCGACCGCCGATCGCGGTCTCGCCCGCCTCGGTGAGCCGCCAGCCGGCGCCCTCCTCGGCGAATCCCAGGTTCTCCAGCCACATCGGCTCGAACCAGGAGAACGGCACGTAGATCTCCGCGACGTCGATCTCCGCGAGCGGGTCGACGATCCCCGCCTGCTTCCACAGCGCGGCCGCCGCGTCCCGGCCCGCCCGCGGGTTGACCTGATCCCGTCCGGCGAAGGTGGTCGGCTCGGTGCGCATCGCCGTCGCGTGGATCCACGCCACCGGCCGCCCCGCCGCGCGCGCCGCCGCCTCGTCCCCGAGCACGATCGCGCAAGCTCCGTCCGACGACGGGCAGGTCTCGTCGTAGCGGATCGGGTCCCACAGCATCTGCGAGGCCAGCACCGACTCCACCGTGAGGTCGGACTGGCGCACGTGCGCCCAGGGGTTCGCGCTGCCGTTGCGCCGGTCCTTCACCGCGACCATCGCGCCGACGTGCTCCGGTGCCCCGGAGCGGCGGATGTAGGAGCGCACGTGCGGGGCGAAGTAGCCGCCCGCGCCCGCCCCGACCGGCATGCTGAACGGGGGCGTGATCGACAGCGCCCACATCGCGTTGGACTCGGACTGCTTCTCGAAGGACACCGCCAGCACCCGGCGGTGCACCCCGCCCCGCACCAGGCTCGCCGCCACGTTCGCCGTGGAACCGCCGACCGAGCCGGCGGTGTGCACCCGCAGCAGCGGTTTCCCGGTCGCGCCCAAGGCATCGGCGAGCATCAGCTCCGGCATCATGACGCCCTCGAACAGGTCGGGCGCCTTGCCGACGACCACCGCGTCCACGTCGTCCCAGCCGAGCTCGGCGTCCGCCAGCGCCCGGTCCACCGCTTCCCGGCACAGCCCCGCCATCGACACGTCCGTGCGGCGGCTGGCGTGCCGGGTCTGACCGGTCCCGAGCACGGCGGCGATCTGCTTGCCCATCAGGCCTCCATCACGCACACGAGGTTCTGCTGGAGCGCGGGACCGCTGGTGGCGTGCCCGAGCACCTTCGTCGCCGACCCGGACCACACGTGCCGGGCCGCCTCCCCGATCCGGGAGAGCCCGGCCGAGAACATCGGGTTGCCGCACAGCGCCCCGCCGGAGGGGTTGATCCGCACCGACTCGTCCAACCCGATCGCCCGGCGCAGCAGGAGCTCCTGGTGGGTGAACGGCGCGTGCAGCTCCGCCACCCGCACGCCGTCGGCGCCCGCCGCCCGCGCGGCGTCCGATGTGGAGGGTGAGGCCGTCAGATCGCGCCCGCCGAGCTGCGCCGACTCCACCCGGTGCTCCATCCCGGTGATCCAGGCCGGGCGCGCGGAGAGCTGCCGGGCGCGCTCCGCGCTCGCCAGCAGGACCGCCGAGGCGCCGTCGGTGATCGGCGCGCAGTCGTGCGCGCGCAGCGGATCCGCCAAGTAGGGCCGGGCCAGCAGCTCCGCCACCTCGATCCGCCCGCGGCGCTGCGCGTCGGGGTTCCGCTCGGCGTCGGCGCGGGAGCGCGCGGCCACCTCGGCGAGGTCCTCCTCGGTGAACAGCCCGGCCTCCAGGCCCAGCCTCGCCTGCAACCCCGCCACCGCCACCGAGTCCGGCCACAGCGGCGCGACGAAGTACGGATCCAGTTGCAGCGCGAGGGTGCGCCGCAGGTCCCCGGCCGAGGACTTGCCGAACCCGTAGACCAGCGCGGTGTCCACCTCGCCGGTGCGGATCTTCACCCAGGCCTCGTAGCAGGCCCAGGCCGCGTCCATCTCGACGTGCGACTCGTTGATCGGGGGGAAGGCGCCGATCGCGTCGATCGCCGCGATGAACGAGAACGCCCGGCCCGCCAGGTAGTCCGAGGATCCCGAGCACCAGAACCCGACGTCCTCCTTCGCCAGCCCCGCCTCGCCGAGCAGCCGCTCGAAGACCGGCACCAGCATCTCGACGCCGTTGCTGGTGCCGGAGGTGGCGCGGACGTTCGGCGCCTGGGCGAATCCGACCACGGCGACGTCGCTCTCGGACATCCTCGCTCCCTCTCGGTCACAGGTGGTGCGCGTAGGACTCGAACGGCGCGTCGGGCTCGCCGGACGGGCGGAAGTGGTCGATGTTCTGCAACGTGGTGTCCCACTCCGCGCGCGGTTTCCACTCCGCCCGCACCCGCATCCCCATCCGGACCTCGTCGGCCGCGCAGCCCAGCACCAGGTGCAGGAAGGCGATGTCGGCGCCGTCCAGCAGCACGTAGGCCGCGACGTACGGGGGCTGGATGCGCTGGCCGAGGAACGGGACGTTGACGATGCAGAAGGTGGTCACGATCCCGGTGTCGGGCAGCTCCACCTCCTCCGCCGTGGGAACCCCGTCGGTGGGGCAGGCGCCGCGCGGCGGGATGTAGACCTTGGCGCAGGCGGGGCAGCGCTGGCCCAGCAGCCTGCCCTCGGCCAGCCCGCGCAGGTACCGGCTCTCCTCGGGGGAGGCGGAGTGCCGGTAGTGCAGGTGGATCGGCGCGGTCAGCGAGGTGACCGGATCCGGGTTCGCGGGACCCGCCGGGGGATCGGGCTCGTCCCGGTCCTCCTCGGGCACGAAGCGGGCGATGTCCCGGATGGTCCCGGCGGGTTCGGCGACCCAGCGGGCGCGGACCCGCATCCCGGTCCGCATCCGCTCCGGCGAGCCCGCGTCCACGGCGTGCAGCAGCGAGGTGTCCGCGCCGTCCAGGCGGATCAGCGCCCAGGCGAACGCGCGGGCCAGCGGCTGGCCCTCCAGGGGAGCGGGGTTCCAGGTCCAGCTGACCACGGTGCCGGTGGAACCGACGTCCACCAGCTCGTCGAGCGGCTGGAACGTGCCGGGGTCGTGCTCGACGGCGGGGACGTGCACCCGGCCGTCCGAGCCGCGAACCCCGGTGATCCGCCGCTGCCGGAGCCCGGCGGCGAAGCGGCCCAGCACGGCTCCCAGCGAGCGGGTGTAGTCGAAACCGACTTCCAGCGGTGCGCTGAGCGGTTCGGAGGTCTCAGTCACGCCGTTGAGTGAAACATGTTCTCGTCAAAGCGGCAACGCGCGGAGCACGATGGGAGGAGGCGCGGCCACCCGGCCGCGGCAGGACGGGAGGAGGTCCGCCGTGCGGATCGGACTGCAGCTCGGCTACTGGGGCGCGGCGCCCCCGGACCGCGCGGGGGAGCTCGTCGCCGCGGCGGAGTCCGCCGGCTTCGACGGCGTTTTCGCCGCCGAGTCCTGGGGATCCGACGCCTTCACCCCGCTGGCCTGGTGGGGCGCGAGCACCGAGCGGGTGCGGCTCGGCACGTCGGTGGCGCAGCTGTCCGCCCGCTCGCCGGCCTCGTGCGCGATGCACGCGCTCACCCTCGACCACCTCTCCGGCGGGCGCTGCGTGCTCGGGCTCGGCGTCTCCGGGCCGCAGGTGGTGGAGGGCTGGTACGGCGGCCCGTTCGCGAAACCCCTGGCGCGGACCAGGGAATACGTCTCGATCGTGCGTCAGGTGCTGGCTCGGGAGGCGCCCGTGCGCAACGACGGCCCGCACCACCCGCTGCCCTACGGCGGGCCCGGGTCGCTCGGGCTCGGCAAGCCGCTGCGCCCGATCACCCACCCGCTGCGCGCGGACCTGCCGATCTGGCTGGGCGCCGAGGGGCCGCGCAACGTCGCGCAGACCGCGGAGATCGCCGACGGTTGGATCGCGGTGTACTTCTCGCCCCGGGTCGCCCCGCTCTACGAGGAATGGCTCGCCGACGGGTTCGCGCGGCCCGGGGCGCGCCGCGACCGCGCCGGCTTCGAGGTCGCCGCCACCTGTCAGGTCGTGGTCACCGAGCACGCCGCCGCCGCGAAGGAGCAGGTCAAGCCCTCGCTGGCGCTCTACGTCGGAGGGATGGGCGCGGCGTCGATGAACTTCCACGCCGACCTGTTCCGGCGGATGGGCTACGGCGAGGCGGTCGAGGAGATCACCGCGCACTTCCTCGCCGGGCGCCGCGCGGACGCCGTGGCGGCGGTTCCGGACGAGCTCGTCGACGAGGTCGCCATCATCGGCGACCGGGAGCAGGTGCGGGCGGGCGTGCGCGCCTGGCGGCGGGCGGGGGTGGACACCCTGCTCGTCGGTTGCCGGGACGTGGCCGCGGTGCGCTCCGTGGCGGACGCCGTGCTCGGTGCGGGGGACGAGGCCTTGCCGTCTTGCTGAAACACGTTCTAGCTTGGTGGTGACCGCAGGAGCCTGGGAACGGGAGTGCGACGTGACCCCCATCGGACTGTGGAACATCGCGGCGGACCAACCCGACCGCACCGCGCTGGTCGCCCCGGACGGCTCGGAGGTCGGCTACGGGCGGCTGGCCGCCGAGGCCGACCGGATCGGCCGCGGCTGGCAGGCGCTGGGCCTGGAACCCGGCGACAGCGTCGTGCTGCTGCTGCCGAACGGGGTGGAACTGCTCGCCGCCTACTTCGCCGCCGTGCAGACCGGGCTCTACGTGGTCACCGCCAACTGGCACCTGGTCGGCGCGGAGATCGGCTACGTCCTGCGGGACAGCGGCGCCGAGGCGTTCGTGGCCCACGAACGCTTCGCCGCCGCCGCCTCGGAAGCCGCCGACGAGGCGGAGCTGGGCGCCGAGCGCCGCTTCGCGGTCGGGGCGGTGCCCGGCTTCCGCCCGCTGGACCAGCTCGGCGCGGACGAACCGGCCGCGCGCCCCGAGGTCCGCACCGCCGGGTCGCCGATGCTCTACACCTCCGGGACCACCGGGCGCCCCAAGGGCGTGCGGCGCGCGCTCACCGGTGCGGACCCCGACGAGGTGCCGGTGCACTCCCGGTGGTTCTTCGGCATCTTCGGCCTGGAGCCGTTCGACGGCCACGTGCACCTGTGCGGCTCGCCGCTCTACCACACGGCGGTGCTCAACTTCGCGAGCATCTCGTTGCAGCTCGGGCACCGCGTGGTGCTCGTGGACCGCTGGGACCCGGAGCTGATGCTGGCGCTGATCGAGCGGCAGCGGGTGACGCACACGCACATGGTCCCCACCCAGTTCCACCGGCTGCTCGCGCTGCCCGAGGAGGTCCGGGCCCGCTACGACGTCTCCTCGCTGCGCGCGGCGATTCACGGGGCGGCCCCCTGCCCGATCGAGGTGAAGCGGCGGATGCTCGACTGGTGGGGTCCGGTCGTGACCGAGTACTACGCGGCCACCGAGGGCGGCGGCACGGTCATCCCCGCGCGGGAGTGGCTGGCCAAGCCCGGCTCCGTCGGCCGCGCCTGGCCCGGCTCGGTGGTGCGGGTGCTCGACGACGCGGGCGCGGAGGTGCCGCCGGGGCGCGAGGGCCAGGTCTACATGCGGATGGGCAGCTCGAACTTCGAGTACCACCAGGATCCGGAGAAGACCCGTCGCGCCCGGGTCGGTGACCTGTTCACGCTCGGGGACGTGGGCTACCTCGACGACGACGGCTACCTGTACCTGTGCGACCGCAAGAGCGACATGATCATTTCGGGCGGCGTGAACATCTACCCGGCGGAGGTCGAGAACGCGCTCTCGGTGCATCCGAAGGTCGCCGACATCGCGGTCTTCGGCGTCCCGCACGCGGACTGGGGTGAGCAGGTCAAGGCCGTGGTGCAGCCGGCGGAGGGTTGCTCGGGCGGGCCGGAGCTCACCGCCGAGCTCCTGGAGTTCGCCGCCGGGCGGCTGGCGAAGTTCAAGCTGCCGCGCGCGGTGGAGTACGCCGCGGAGCTGCCCCGCGATCCCAACGGCAAGCTCTACAAGCGCAAGCTGAAGGAATCCTCCTGATCGGCCCCGCGCGGTGCGGGCGGGTGGCGGAGCCTCGGCGGTCCGCCGGCCTCGGCTCCCCGCCCGGCGGGTGCGCTTCCGCGCCAGCGGCTCCACCGCTGCGGAGGCGGGGATCGACGAGTGCGGCGCTCCCGGTCAGGCGCCGCGGAAGTCGGGGGTGCGCCGCTCGGCGAAGGCGCGGGGGCCTTCCTTCGCGTCCGCGCTGCGGAAGACCTCCAGGCCGAGGGCGGTGTCGACCTGGAAGGCCTCGTCCTCGGGCATTCCCTCGGTCTCGCGCATGGTGCGCAGGACGGCGCGCACGGCCAGCGGTCCGTTGGCCGCGACCGCATCGGCCAGCTCCAGCGCGGTGCTCAGCGCCTCGCCGTCGGGTACGACCCGGCCGATCAGGCCGATCCGCGCGGCCTCCTCGGCGCTGAGGTGCCTGCCGGTCAGCAGGATCTCGGCGGCGAGGGCGTAGGGGATCTGGCGCGGCAGCCGCACCGCCGAGCCGCCCAGCGGGAACAGGCCCCACCGGCACTCCGAGACGCCGAACCGCGCCCCCCGCCCGGCGACGCGGATGTCGGTGGCCTGCAGGATCTCGGTGCCGCCCGCGATCGCGGGTCCCTCCACGGCGGCGATGAGCGGCTTGGTGAGCCGGCGCCCCTTGAGCAGCGGTTCGATCACCGACAGATCGCGGCCGCCGGTGGTGTCGCCGGGGTGGCTGGTGGTCATCGCCTTGAGGTCGGCGCCCGCGCAGAACGCGCCGCCCGCCCCGGTGAGCACGCAGGCGCGGATCCCGTCGTCGCCGTCCACCTCGTCCCACGCCTCCTTCATGATCGACATCATCTCGGCGGAGAGCGCGTTGCGGGCGTGCGGGCGGTTCATCGTCACCACCAGCACCGCCCCGCGTCGTTCGACGAGGCAGTCCAGGGCGGAGTCGGGCGCGGTGGACATCGGGTTCCCTCCCGGAATCTGTTGCGGGGCAACGTGAACCGATCGGCCGTTGTCGAGAACAATAACATGTTCTACTTTCGATCGGGTGGCGCACAACATCGCGGATCTCTTCGAGCACGCCGTCGACCTGACACCCGAGCGCGTCGCCGTGATCTGCGGCGAGCACCGGGTCACCTTCGCCGAACTGGAAGACCGGTCCAACCGGCTCGCCCACCACTGGGCGAGCCGGGGGCTGGGCCGGGGCTCGCACGTCGGCGTCCACACCCGGAACCGGATCGAAGCGCTGGAGGCGATGCTCGCCGCCTACAAGCTCCGCGCGGTCGCGGTCAACGTCAACTACCGGTACGTGGCGGCCGAGCTGCGCTACCTCTTCGAGGACGCCGACCTCGCCGCCCTGGTGCACGAGCGCCGCTACGGCGACCGGGTCGCCGAGGCGCTGCCCGCGGGCGTGCGCGAGGTGCTCGTCCTCGACGACGGCAGCGAGCTGGACTGCGCCGGACACGGCGCGACCCCCTACGAGGCGGCGCTCGCGAACTCCTCGCCCGAGCGGGACTTCCCGACCCGTTCCGGGGACGACCTCTTCCTGCTCTACACCGGGGGCACCACCGGGAACCCGAAAGGCGTGATGTGGCGCCACGAGGACGTCTGGCGGACCCTCGGCGGCGGCATCGACTTCATGACCGGCGAGGCCGTGACCGACGAGTGGCAGCAGGCCACCGAGGGCGCGGCCGGCGGTGGGCTGGTGCGATTGCCGGCGGCGCCGTTCATCCACGGGGCCGCGCAGTGGGCCGCCTTCGGCAACCTGTTCGCGTGCAGCACCGTGGTGATCCTGCCCGAGTTCGACCCGGACGAGGTGTGGCGGGCGATCGAGACCCACGGCGTGCACGTCCTGGCCATCACCGGGGACGCGATGGCGCGCCCGCTCATCGAGGCCTACCACCGGGGCGGCTACGACGCGGGCGCGTTGGTGGCGATCTCCAGCAGCGCCGCGCTGTTCTCGCCCGCGGTGCAGGAGCAGTACCTCGACGCGCTGCCGAACGTGGTGCTCACCGATTCCATCGGCAGCTCCGAGACGGGTTTCAGCGGAATCGGGGTGCTCAGCAAGGACGGTCGGCGCACCGGCGGACCCCGGGTGCGCGCCGACTCCGCGACGGCGATCATCGGCGCGGACGGGCGGCCGCTGCCGCGCGGCTCCCGGGAGGTCGGGCTGCTGGCCCGCTCCGGGCACGTCCCGCTCGGCTACTACAAGGACCCGGACAAGACCGGTTCGGTGTTCGTCGAGGTCGACGGCACCCGCTACGTGGTGCCGGGCGACTACGCCCGCTACGAGGACGACGGCACCGTGACGATGCTCGGCCGCGGCTCGACGTCGGTGAACACCGGGGGCGAGAAGGTCTACCCGGAGGAGGTCGAGGGCGCGCTCAAGGCGCATCCCGACGTCTTCGACGCCCTGGTGTTCGGCGTCCCCGACGAGCGGCTCGGCCAGTGCGTCGCGGCGGTGGTGCAGACCCGCGACGGCGCCGCCCCGGCCTGGGGCGAACTGGAGGCGCACGCCCGCGAGCTGATCGCGGGTTACAAGGTGCCGCGCAAGCTGTGGCTGGCCGAGCGGGTGCACCGCTCGCCCAGCGGCAAACCCGATTACCGCTGGGCCGCCCGGTACGCCGGGCGGCACGAGCCCGACGCCGTGCGCGCCGGAGCCGCCCAGCGCCCCGCCGCGTCCGACGCGGCAGAGAGGACCACCTGATGCGCACCGCCCTCTGCGACCGGCTCGGCATCGAACACCCGATCGTCGGCTTCACGCCGTCCGAGCACGTCGCGGCCGCGATCAGCCGCGCGGGCGGGCTGGGGGTGCTCGGCGCCGTGCGGTTCAACGACGCCGAGGAGCTCGACGCCGTCCTGGACTGGATGGACGAGCGCACCGGCGGCAGGCCCTACGGCGTGGACGTGGTGATGCCGTCGACCGTGCCGACCGAGGGCTCCGGCGTGGATCTCGCCGCGATGGTCCCCGAGCAGCACCGGGAATTCGTGCGCGGAACCCTGAGCAGGCTCGGCGTACCGGAGCTGCCCGCCGGGGAGGGGCGCCGGGACGCGGTGCTGGGCTGGCTGCACTCGGTGGCCCGCTCGCACGTGGACGTCGCGCTGCGGCATCCGATCGCGCTGATCGCCAACGCGCTCGGTTCCCCGCCGCCGGACGTCATCGGCCGCGCCCACGAGCAGGGCGTGCTGGTCGCCGCGCTGGCGGGCAAGGCCGAGCACGCCCGCAGGCACGTCGAGCAAGGCGTGGACCTCGTCGTGGCGCAGGGCCACGAGGCGGGCGGGCACACCGGCGAGATCGCCACGATGGTGCTGGTGCCGGAGGTCGTGGACGCGGTGGGGGAGCGGGTCCCGGTGCTGGCCGCCGGCGGCATCGGCTCCGGGCCCCAGGTGGCGGCCGCGCTCGCCCTGGGCGCGAGCGGGGCGTGGATGGGCTCCTACTGGCTGGCCACCCGGGAATACGCGATGACCACCGGTGACTCGGCGGTGCAGCGGGCGCTGCTGGCGGCGGGGTCCTCGGACACCGTGCGCACCCGCATCTACACCGGCAAGCCCGCCCGGCTGCTCAGGACCCGCTGGACCGAGGCGTGGAGCGAACCGGACGCTCCCGCCCCGCTGCCGATGCCCCTGCAGAACATCCTGGTCAGCGAGGCGCACCAGCGCATCAGCCGCGCCGACGACCCGGAGGTGGTGGCGATGCCGGTGGGGCAGGTCGTGGGGCGGATGAACGAGGTGCGCGGCGTCGACGAGGTGATGTCGGACCTGGTGAGCGACCTGCACGCGACGGTGGCGCGGTTGGCGGACCTGAGCTGACACCGGTGCCGCGCCGCTCCCGCGCGGGACCGGGCTAGTCCAGCGCGGCGGCGCGATCCGGGGTGAGCCGTTCGTAGACCGCCTCCGGGCCGGGCCGCCACCACACCGGGTCCGCGCAGTCCCAGCGCTGCGCGGCCAGGTCCCGCTTGCGCACCTTGTGGGTCTCGGTCCGCGGGAGCTCCGCGGTGATCCGCACGAACCTCGGCAGCTGCTTCGGGCCCAGATCCGGTTGCGCCGCGAGGAAATCGCCCAGCTCCGGTTCCGCGCCCGCCACCGGCACGACCGCGGCCATCACCTGATCGCCGACCTCCCGGCCCGGCACCGAGTACACCGCGGCCTGCGCGATGCCGGGGTGGCGCAGCAGGATCCGCTCGATCGGCGCGGTGCCCAGGTTCTCCCCGTCCACCCGCAGCCAGTCGTCGGAGCGGCCCGCGAAGTAGCAGAACCCGGCCGCGTCCGCGTAGGCGAGGTCACCGCTCCAGTACATCCCGCCGCGCAGCCGCGACTGCTCGGCTCCGGCGTCGCCGTAGTAACCGGCGAAGGCACCGGCGCCCTCGGTGTTGACCAGCTCGCCGATCGCCTGCGCCGGGTTCAGCAGCCGGCCGCCGGCGTCGAACTCGGCGGGCGGGCAGGGGTGTCCGGTCTCCGGATCGAGCACCCGCACTCCCGGCGCGGGCCTGCCCAGCGAGCCGGGCGGCGCGTCCGGACCGCGCGAGATCGCGACTCCGCCCTCGGTGGAGCCGAAGCCGTCGACCACCCGGCAGCCGAAGCGCTCGGCGAAGCGCGCCAGGTCCCGCTCGGCGCCCTCGTTCCCGTAGACCACCCGCAGCGGGTTGTCCGCGTCGTCCGGGCGCTCCGGCGTCGCCAGCACGTAGGACAGCGGCTTGCCCACGTAGTTCGCGTAGGTCGCGCCGAACCGGCGCGCGTCGGGCAGGAAGCCGGAGGCGGAGAACCGCCGTCGCAGCGCGACCGCCGCACCCGCCGCCAGGCCCACCGCCCACCCGGCGAACAGCGCGTTCGAGTGGAACAGCGGCATCGACACGTACACCACGTCCCGCCCGCCGAGGCCGAAGCGCCGCGCCAGCATCCGGCCCGGCACGGCGACCTTGCGGTGCGTGCAGCGCACCGCCTTCGGCTCGCCACCGGTGCCGGAGGTGAACAGCAGCGCCAGCAGGTCGTCCGGGCTCGCGGGCACCGGTTCCGGGGGCGCGCCGCGGTGCGCGCGCAGCAGCGCGGGCCACTCGGGGCCGTCCACCAGCAGCACCCGGCCGCGCGCGGCGCCCAGGTCCAGGCCGTCGAGCAGCGGCGCGTACCGCCGCTCCGCGATCACCCACTGGCAGTCGGCCAGCCGCACGTCGCGGGCCAGCGCCTCGCCGCGCCGGCCGGGGTTGAGCCCGACCACCACCGCGCCGGACAACGCGGCCGCCCCGAGCAGGGCGGGGAACTCCGGCACGTTGTCGAGCAGCACCCCGAGGTGCCAGGGCCCCTCGCGGCGCAGCGAGCGCAGCGCCGAGGCGAGTTCGGCGCAGTCGCGCACGTGCCGCGCCCAGGACCGCTGCCACCGCTCGAAGCGCAGCCCGGGGCCGTCATCGGCGGCCCGGGCCAGCAGCAGTTCGGTCACCGTCGGATCGGCCATCCCGCGCTCCCGCGTCGATCAACTGGGGTGAACGGCCCGTTCGCCCGATCCCGCTGGACGAACGGGCCGTTCAGTCGAGGTCCGCTTCGCCGGCGGCGAGGGCGGCCCCGATCCGGCGGAGCTGGGAGGTGGCGCCGCCGAGGGCGAACTCGTGGCGCTTGGCCGCCACGAAGTACCGGTGCAGCGGGTGCGCCACGTCGATGCCCACCCCGCCGTGCACGTGCACCGCGGTGTGCGCGACCCGGTGCCCGGCCTCGGCCGCCCAGAACTTCGCGGTCGCGATCTCGGTCTCGCAGCCCAGGTTCTCGGCCGCGCGCCAGGCCGCCTGCCAGGTCGTGAGCCGCAGCGACTCCACGTCGACGTAGCCGTCCGCGAGCCGTTGCGAGACGGCCTGGAAGGAACCGATCGGGCGGTCGAACTGCACGCGCTGCCCAGCGTGCCCGGCGGTGAGCTCCAACGCCCGCTCCAGCACGCCGAGCTGCTCGGCGCAGCCCCCGAGGGCCAGCCGCCCGGCGAGCCACCCGGCCACGTCCTCGGTTCCGTCGCCGAGCGCCCGGTCGGCGTCCACGGCCACCTCGTCGAGCTCCAGCAGCGCCTCGGAGTCCCCGTCGACCACCCGTTGCCGGTGCACCGCCACGCCTCCGGCGTCGGCGTCCACCACGAAGACCCGCGTTCCCCCCGGTGTCGCGGCGGGCACCAGGAAGGCGTCCGCGACCGGCCCGGCCGGTACCGCCGTCTTCTCGCCGACCAGAACCCACCTGTCGTCCCGGTGCTCCGCGCGGGTCGCGGGGACGGCCGGGCGCGGGTCGGCTCCCTCGGCGAACGCGGGCGCGAGCACCACGTCCCCGCTCGCGGCGGGACCGGCCCAGCGCTCCCGCACGCGCGTGTCGCCGAACCGCAGCACCGCGCCCGCGCAGGCGACCACCGAGGCCAGGTACGGCACCGGTGCGACGGCCCGGCCGAGCTCGACGAGGACCCCGCACTGCTCCAGCACCCCGCACCCGCCGCCGCCGAGCTCCTCGGGCAGCGCGGCGCCGAGCACCCCGGCGCCGGCCAGCGCCGACCACAGCGCGCGGTCGAACCGGTCCGGGCCGCCCTCGACTTCCCGCAGGCGCTCGGCGGTCGCGTGGTCCGCGAGGACGTCGCGGGTCAGCTCGGCCAGGACGCGCTGCCGCTCGGCGGGGGCGAAATCCATCGTGGACCTCCGTGGGTGGGATCGGGATCAGCGGCGGGCCGGCGGCAGGCCGAGCCCCGCGGTCGAGACGATGTCGCGCTGCACCTCGTTGGTGCCGCCGCCGAAGGTGAGGATCAGCGCGGCGCGGTGCATCCGCTCGATCCGCCCGCGCAGCGCCGCGCCCGGGGAACCGGTGCGCACGTGCGCGGTGGGGCCCAGCACCTCCATCAGCAACCGGTAGGCCTCGACGGCCAGCTCCGTGCCGTAGACCTTCGTGGCCGAGGCCGTGGCGGGTGCCGGTTCCCGCTCGGCGGCCCAGGCGATCTTCCAGTTCATCAGCTTCAGCACCTCGGCTCCCGCGTGCACCCGCGCGAGGTGCGTGCGCACCCACTCCTGGTCCAGCACCCGGCCCCCGCCGGGCAGCTCGGTGGCGGCCGCCCACTCCCGGACCCGCGCCAGGGCGGAGCGGATCGGCGCGGCGGAGGTGAGCGCGACCCGCTCGTGGTTGAGCTGGTTGGTGATCAGCGGCCAGCCCGCGTTCTCCGCGCCGACCAGCGCCGTGGCGGGCACCCGCACGTCCTCGTAGTAGGTGGCGCTGGTGGTCGGACCCGCGACGGTGCGGACCGGGGTCCAGGAGAAGCCCGGCGAGCTCGTCGGCACGATGAGCACGCTGAGTCCCCGGTGCTTGCGCGCCTCCGGATCGGTGCGGCAGGCGAGCCAGACGTGGTCGGCGTACTGCACCAGGCTGGTCCACATCTTCCGCCCGTTGATCACGTAGTCGTCCCCGTCGCGGACGGCGCTGGTGCGCAGCGAGGCGAGGTCGGTCCCGGCCTCCGGTTCGGAGTAGCCGATGCAGAAGTGCAGCTCGCCGGAGGCGATGCCGGGCAGGAAGTGCGCCCGCTGCTCCGGGCTGCCGTAGCGCATGATCGTGGGAGCGATGCTGTTGAGCGTCAGGAACGGCACCGGCACGCCGGCGACGGCGGCCTCGTCGGTGAAGATGAGCTGCTCCAGCACGGTTCCGCCGTGGCCGCCGTGCTCGCGCGGCCAGCCGAGCGCCAGCCAGCCGTCGGATCCGAGCCGCCGCACGATCCGCTTGTACGCCTCGCCGTCGCCGTAGTCGCCGCCCTCGGAGAGCTCCGCGCGGAGCTCGTCGGTCATGAGCCCCGCGAAGTAGTCGCGCAGCCGCTCCCGCAGCCGGTGCTCGTCGGGGGTGAAGCCGATGTGCATGGGGCCTCCTGCCGCGGCCGTTCCGGTGCGAATGTGGAACGTGTTTCATTCGACCATAGATCGAGTCCTGGCGATCGGTCGACCACTCGTGTGCACCAAAGTTCACCCCCGAGGCGGGCTCCTCTCGCTTTCGGTGAGCTGGCTCGTTGGGATAGCGTGAAACGAGTTCTATTCGGAAGTGTCGGAGTCTGGCCGGGGTCGGGTCGAGCGCGGCCGGGTCGGGTGCGGAAGCGGTTCAGTTCGACACCGCTCGGATGGAGCAGTCGCGCGGGAGGTGTCCGCTCGTTGCTCCCAGGTGTCCGGTGCTCCCGCCCGCCCGGTCCTCGTCCCGGGTGCCACGAGCGCGGAGGGAAGCGATGGAGATCGGTGTGCGGTCCGAGCTGTGCGAGGCCAACGGCGTGTGCGCCGCGCTGGCCCCGGAGGTCTTCGAGCTCGACGACGACGAGCTGCTGCACGTCCGTCGGCCGGTGTCGGCCGAGGAGGTGGAACACGTTTCTGAAGCGGTCGAGAGTTGCCCCAAGGGTGCCCTGTTCTGGATGAACGAAGTGAACAACGACGACGCTTGAAGCGAATAGGAACACGTTCTATTCTGTGTCGCACGCAGCAGTCGTCGCGGGCGGCCCCGGACTCGGTGAGGAGAAGCCGGTGAAGGCAGCGGTGCTCAAGGAGATCGGCGACGCCCGGCTCGACGTCCGCTCGGACGCGGGGGTGGTCGCTCCCGGTCCGAACGACGTCCACGTCCGGATCAGGGCGGCCGGCATCTGCCACAGCGACGTGTCCGCGATGAACGGCACGCTGCCCGCGCTGGCGCCCGGGGTGATGGGCCACGAGGGCGCGGGCGAGGTGCTGGCGGTGGGGGACGGGGTCGCGGACCTCGCGCCCGGTGACCGGGTGACCGTCACGTTCGTCCCGCCCTGCGGCGGCTGCCGGGACTGCCTCAACGGGCAACCGCACCTGTGCGCGGTGCACACCATCGCCGCGTTCACCTCGCCCCGGTTCGAGGTCGGCGCCGAGCCGGTGTTCGGCTTCGCCGGGTGCGGCACCTTCGCCGAGGAGCTGGTGCTGCCCCGGGACGGTGCGATCAAGATCGATGCCGACGTGCCGTTCGAGATCGCGGCGCTGCTGGGTTGCGGGGTGCTGACCGGGGTCGGGGCGGTGCTCAACACCGCCCGGGTCGAGCCGGGCTCCACGGCGGTCGTCATCGGCTGCGGCGGAGTGGGCATCTCGGTGATCCAGGGGCTGCGGCTGGCCGGCGCCGCGCAGATCGTCGCGGTCGACCCGATCACCGCCAAGCACGCCGACGCCGAGCGGTTCGGCGCCACCCGCACCACCACTCCGGACGGGCTCGACGAGCTCAAGCAGGAGCTCACCGGCGGTGCCGGGTTCGACTACGCCATCGAGGTCGTCGGGCGCTCGGGCACCATCCGCGCCGCCTACGACGCCACCAGGCGCGGCGGCAGCGTCGTCATCGTCGGCGCGGGTGGACCGGAGGAGAAGGTCGAGTTCACCGCGCAGGAGCTGTTCATCAACGAGCGCAAGATCCTGCCCTCGTTCTACGGCTCGGCCGACCCGCGCCGCGACATCGACCGGATGGTGCGGTTGTGGCGCGCGGGCCGCCTCGACCTGGAAGGCATGATCAGCCGCCGGCTGCCGCTGACCGAGATCAACGACGGGCTGGCGGCGTTGCGGGACGGGAACTCCGCGCTCGTGCGCCAGATCGTCACCTTCGACTGAGGAGTCCACCGTGGACGATCCCGTGCAGCTGGACCTCACCGGGAAGGTCGCCGTGGTCACCGGTGCCGGGGCCGGGCTGGGCCGGGCGGAGGCGCTGGCGCTGGCGGCGGCCGGGGCGGACGTGGTGGTCAACGACGTGTCCGAGGCGGCCGGTTCGGTGGCCGCCGAGATCCGCGACTTCGGGGGCCGGGCTGCCGCGGTGCGCGGTGACGTCGGGGACGGCGAGGTCGCCGACGAGCTGCTCGCGGCGGCGCTGGGGCACTTCGGCGGGTTGCACGTGGTGGTGAACAACGCGGGCGTGCTGCGCGACCGGATGGTGTTCACCATGAGCGACCAGGAGTGGGACGAGGTCGTGCGGGTCCACCTGCGCGGCCACTTCCTGCTCTGCCGCGCGGCCGCCGCGCACTGGCGCGCCCGGGCGAAGGAGACCGGGGCCGAGGTGTACGGGCGGATCGTCAACACCGCCTCGGAGGCCTTCCTGCTCGGCTCCGCGGGGCAGCCGAACTACGCCGCCGCCAAGGCGGGCATCGCGGCGCTGACCGTCTCCACCGCCCGCGCGCTGGCCCGCTACGGGGTGCGCGCGAACGCGATCTGCCCGCGCGCGCGGACCGCGATGACCGAGTCCGCGTTCGGTCCCGCGCCGGAGGGGGAGGTGGATCCGCTCTCCACCGAGCACGTCGCGCCGTTCGTCGCCTACCTCGCCGCGCCCGCCGCCGAGGCGATCAGCGGGCAGGTCTTCGTGGTGCACGGCGGTCAGGTCGCGCTGATGGCGCCGCCCACCGTCGAGCGCCGGTTCGAGGCCGAGGGCGCGACCTGGACCGTCGAAGAACTGCACCGCAGCGTCGGCGCGCACTTCGCCGCGCGCGACGGAGGGATGTTCACCAGCACCGACCTGCTCTCGCCGACCTAGCGCCCGGTGCCGGGCCGAGCCGCACCGACCAGGAGGAGTGACAACGATGTCGCTGACCGTGCAGCAGCACCGCGAGCAGGTCGGGCTGGAGGACGGCTCGCTGTTCGTCGAGGGGCGGTGGCAGCAGGCCCGCTCCGGCGAGACCTGGACCCACCACCACCCGGCCACGCAGGAGGCGATCGGGCGGTTCCCGGTCGCGGGTCCGGAGGACGTCGACGAGGCGGTGCGCGCCGCGCGGCGCGCGTTCGACGAGAGCGACTGGCCGCGGTGGCGCGCCGGGCAGCGGGTGAAGCTGCTGCACCGCTGCGCGGAGGCCCTGCGCGAGCACGCCGAGGAGCTGCGCGGCCTGCAGGCGCTGGACAACGGGGTGCCGCTGTCCTTCGGCACCGTCTACGCGGGCTCGGTCGACGTGGCCGCGGACGTGTTCGACCACCACGCCGGCTGGATCGACAAGGCGGGGGGCGAGACGTTGCCGCCCTACCAGGGCGGTGATCACCTGGCGCTGACCGTGCGCGAGCCGGTCGGCGTGGTCGCGGCGATCCTGCCGTGGAACGCGCCGTTCCTGCTGTTCGCGCAGAAGGTGGCGCCGGCCCTGGCCGCCGGGTGCACCGTGGTGCTCAAGCCCTCCGAGCACGCGACCTTCGCCGTGCTGCGGATGGTGCGGCTGCTGGCCGAGGCGGGCGTGCCCGGTGGCGTGCTCAACGTGGTGACCGGGACCGGCGAGACCACCGGTGAGCCGCTGATCAACCACCCCGGCGTGGACAAGATCAGTTTCACCGGCAGCCGCGAGGTCGGCAGGCGCATCGTCGAGGCCGCCGCGCCGACGATGAAGCGGGTGTCGCTGGAGCTCGGCGGCAAGAGCCCCGCGCTGGTGTTCGCCGACGCCGACGCCGGGATGGCCGGGATGACCGCGATGGGCATGGTGACCCTCGGGCTGTCCGGGCAGGCCTGCGTGGCGCACACCAGGGCGCTGGTGCACCGGGACGTCTACGACGAATTCCTCGACGCGGCCGGGATGATCGCGGACTCGGTCACCTACGGCGACCCGTTCGACCCGGGCGTGCTGGCCAGCCCGCTGATCAACGAGCGGCAGCTCGGCCGGGTGCTGGACCTGGTCCACCAGGGCGAGCGGGAGGGCGCCCGGCTGGTCACCGGCGGGGTTCGCGCCGACGGAGAGCTGGCGGCCGGGAACTTCGTCACCCCGGCGATCTTCGCGGAGGTGGACAACGCGATGGCCATCGCGCGCCAGGAGGTCTTCGGGCCGGTGCTGTCGGTGATCCCGTTCGAGGACGAGGACGAGGCGGTCCGGCTGGCCAACGACACCGAGTACGGGCTGGGCGCGGGCGTGTTCACCACCGACGTCCAGCGCGCCTTCCGGGTCGCGCGCCGGATCCGCGCGGGCACGGTCGGCATCAACGGATTCCAGGTGGAGCCGCACCTGCCCTTCGGCGGCTACAAGCAGTCCGGCCTCGGCCGCGAGGGCGGGCGCGGCGCGTTCGAGGCCTACACCGAGCTCAAGTCGGTCCTGCTGCCCCTGTCCGGGGAGATGATGTGAGGTGGCCCGGCTGAACGGCAAGGTCGCGATCATCACCGGTGCGGCCGGCGGGCAGGGCGCCGCCGCCGCGCGGCGCTTCGTCGCCGAGGGCGCCCGGGTCCTGCTGGCCGACGTCGCCGACGAGACCGGGGCCGCGGTGGCGGCCGAGCTCGGAGCGGCGGCGCGGTACCGGCACCTCGACGTCGGCACCGCGGCGGACTGGGCGGCGGCCGTGCGGGTGGCGGAGCAGGAGTTCGGACCGGTCTCGGTGCTCGTGAACAACGCCGGGATCCTGCACCTGGCGCCGATCGCCGAGACCGATCCCGCCGACTACGAGCGGGTGCTGCGCACCAACCAGCTCGGCACCTTCCTCGGGATGCGCGCGGTGCTGAGCTCCATGCCCGGGGGCGGGTCCATCGTGAACGTGTCCTCGGTGGAGGGACTCGCGGGGATGCCCGGCACGATCGCCTACTCGGCCAGCAAGTTCGCCATCCGCGGCATGACCAAGGTGGCCGCCCTGGAGCTGGGAGCGCGCGGGATCCGGGTGAACTCGGTGCACCCGGGTGTGATCGACACCGACATGGTGCGCGCCGCGGCGGGCACCGCGCTGCACGGGTTCGCGAAGTCGCGCCTGGCGCTGGGCAGGCTCGGCCGCGCCGAGGAGATCGCCGAGCTGGTGCTGTTCCTGGCCTCCGACGAGAGCTCCTACTGCACCGGCGCGGAATTCGTCGCCGACGGCGGGGCGACCGCCGCGCATTCCCTTGCCCCGTAGGAACATCCGGGCACGTCTTCGAGGTGGTGGAGCGATGGTCATCGCGGCCGGCGCACCCGACCGGACCGGGAGCGCGCGATGAGCTCGCCGGGCGCGAGCCACCGCGTCCCGGCCGGTGCGGCCTTCGCCGAGGCCGGGCGGATCGCCACGCTGTCCTGGGAGGTGCTGCGCGCGATCCCGAAGCGGCCCTTCCAGTTCCGGGAGTGGGTGCAGCAGGCGTGGCTGTTCGCCGCCGTGACGATCCTGCCCACCGCGCTGGTGGCGATCCCGTTCGGCGCGGTGATCGCGATGCAGCTCGGCTCGCTGACCCAGCAGATCGGTGCGCAGTCCTTCACCGGCGCGGCCAGCGCGCTGTCCATCCTGCAGCAGGCCAGCCCGCTCATCACCGCGCTGCTGGTGGCCGGGGCCGGTGGCTCGGCGGTGTGCGCCGACATCGGCGCCCGCACCATCCGCGAGGAGATCGACGCGATGGAGGTGCTGGGCGTCCCGGTGATCCACCGGCTGATCGTGCCGAGGGTGCTGGGCGCGGTGTTCGTGTCGGTGCTGCTCAACGGGCTGGTCAGCGTGGTGGGCGTGGCGGGCGGCTACTTCTTCAACGTGGTGCTCCAGGGCGGCACCCCGGGTGCCTACCTGGCCAGCTTCAACGCGCTCGCGCAGCTGCCGGACCTGTACGTCAGCGAGCTCAAGGCGCTGATCTACGGCTTCGTGGCCGGGGTCGTGGCGGCCTATCGAGGGTTGAACCCGGCCGGCGGGCCGAAGGGCGTCGGGGACGCGGTGAACCAGGCCGTCGTGATCACCTTCCTGCTGCTGTTCGCGATCAACCTCGTGCTCACCGGCCTGTACCTGCAACTCGTTCCGCCGAAGGAGTTGTGAGCCGATGGCCGCCACCACCGAGCAGCACCTGCCACCGCCGACCGCGTGGCGGCGCAGGTGGTCGGCGCTGTTCTCCCGTCCCGGTGACGCGCTGGCCGACCTGGGCGGGCAGCTGTCGTTCTTCCTGCGGGCGGTGGCGCTGGCCCCGCTGACGTTGCGGAAGTACCCCCGGGAGACCGGGCGGCTGCTGACCGAGGTGATGTTCGGCAGCGGAGCGCTCGCCGTCATCGGCGGCACCCTCGGCGTGATGATCGGGATG
The DNA here is from genome assembly GCF_047200635.1 of Saccharopolyspora antibiotica. Lineage (NCBI taxonomy): Bacteria > Bacillati > Actinomycetota > Actinomycetes > Pseudonocardiales > Pseudonocardiaceae > Saccharopolyspora > Saccharopolyspora antibiotica. Next base: position 81,732 of record NZ_JBJZOI010000021.1, read on the forward strand.
ACGGTGTGCACCGGGGCGATCGTGGGCCTGCAGGGCTACTCGTCGCTGGACCAGCTGGGGACCTCCGCGCTCACCGGGTTCATCGCCGCCTACTTCGACACCCGGGAGGTCGCGCCGCTGTCGGCGGGACTGGCGCTGTCGGCGACGGTCGGGTGCGGATTCACCGCGCAGCTCGGGGCGATGCGGATCTCCGACGAGATCGACGCGCTGGAGGTGATGGGGGTGCGCACGGTCCCGTACCTGGTGACCAGCCGGGTGCTCGCCGGGTTGGCCGCGGTGGTGCCGCTGTACGTGGTCGGACTGCTGGGCTCCTACTTCGCCTCGCGGCAGATCACGGTGTGGTTCTACGGGCAGTCGGCGGGCACCTACGACCACTACTTCCACCTGTTCCTGCCGCCGCAGGACGTGCTGTGGTCGTTCGGGAAGGTGCTCGCGTTCAGCCTCGTGGTGATCCTGACGCACTGCTACTACGGCTACACCGCGCGCGGTGGCCCGGCGGGTGTCGGTGTCGCGGTCGGGCGGGCCGTGCGGACCTCGATCGTGCTGGTCGCGGTGCTGGACTTCTTCCTGAGCCTGGCGATCTGGGGCTCGACCACCACCGTCCGGATCGCGGGGTAGCGGCGTGGGCGGACGCGGGCGCGGCGGCGGGCGACGCCGGAACCAGGCGCTGGGACTGGTGTTCCTGCTGTTCTCGGGACTGTTCGTCGCCGCGATGATCGGCTTCTACCGGCAGTCGTTCACCCCGGTGGTGCCCGTGGTGCTGCACACCGACCGGGCGGGCAACGAGATGCGGGCGGGCGCCGACGTGAAGGCGCGCGGGGTGGTCGTCGGCCGGGTGAGCTCGGTGGAACCGGGACCGGGCCGGGCGACCCTGCACCTGGCGCTGCGGCCCGAGCTGGTGGAGCTCATCCCGGCGGACACCTCGGCGCGGCTGCTGCCGAAGACCCTGTTCGGCGAGCGCTACGTGGCGCTGGCCTTCCCGGTCGCGGCGGGATCCGGCCCGCACCTGACCAGCGGAGCGGTGATCCCGCAGGACCGCAGCGCGGCGGCGATCGAGATCGAGCGGGTGCTCGACGACCTGCTGCCGCTGCTGCAGGCGGTGCGACCGCAGCAGCTGGCGACCACCCTGGACGCCGTCGCCGGGACCCTGCGGGGGCGCGGCGAGCAGCTGGGCGGGACGATCCGTCGGCTCGACGACTACCTGGGCCGGTTCAACCCCGCGCTGCCCCGGCTGGAGTCGGTGCTCGGCCGCGTCGACGAGGTCGCCCGCACCTACCACGAGGCGGTGCCCGACCTGCTCAGCGCGCTGCGGGACGTCACCACCACGAGCGGCACCCTCGTCGAGCGCGAGGACCAGTTGCGGCAGGTCTGGAACGCCACCCGGGTGACCGCCGTGAACGCGAGCGCCTTCCTGGAGGCCAACCAGGACAACCTGATCCGGCTCAGCGCCGAGTCGCGGCCGGTGCTGGAGCTGCTCGGCCGGTACGCCCCGCAGTACACCTGCGTGCTCGACCAGCTGGCCGCCAGCATCCCCCTCGCCGAGCGCGCCTTCGGCGAGGGCGACGCGAACCCGATGCAGAAGGTGACCATCGAGGTCACCGGCAGCCGCGGCGAGTACCTGCCCGGCGTGGACGAACCCCGCTACGAGGACACCCGGGGCCCGCGCTGCTACCCGTGGGTGGAACCGCCGGACCGCTTCCCGCAGTACCCGCCGGGCGGGCCGCTGCGGGACGGGTCCTCGCACCCGCCGCCCCCGCGCGGGCCGGGGGAGCAACCTCCCGCCGACGCCCCGGCCCCGACCTCGCCCCAGTCGGCCGGCACCACCTCGGGCGGGCCGCTGGCGGCGAACTCGCCCGCCGAGCGGGAGCTCGTCGCCGCGCTGCTCGCTCCCGGGCTGGGCCGCGCACCGGCGCGGGTGCCGGGCTGGAGCAGCGTGCTCGTCGGCCCCGTCTTCCGGGGAGCGGAGGTGATCGTGCGATGAGAGCGGGGCTCACCGGACCGCTGATCAAGCTGGCGGCGTTCACGCTCGTCACCGCCCTGCTCACCGGGGCGCTGGCGATGACCATCGCCGTCGGCGGCGGCGGGTCCACCACCGGTTACGCCGCCGAGTTCGACGACGTCTCGGGGCTCGGCGAGGGCGACGAGGTGCGCATCGCCGGGGTGCGGGTGGGTGCGGTCACCTCGCTGGAGGTGGTCGACGACCGCCGCGCGCTGGCCCGCTTCGAGGTCGACGCGGAGCGGCGGCTGCCCGTCGACACCGTCGCCGCCGTGAAGTACCGCGACCTCGCCGGGCAGCGCTACCTCGCGCTGGACGCGGCGCTGGAGCCCGGCGAACCGCTGCTCGCGGCGGACGCGACGCTGCCGGTCGCCCAGACCCGGCCCGCGCTGGACCTGACCGCGCTGTTCAACGGCTTCCAGCCGTTGCTGCGCGCCCTCGACCCCGCCGACGTCAACGCGCTCTCCGGCGAGCTGATCCAGGTGCTGCAGGGCGAGGGCGGGACCGTGCGGAGCGTCCTCGCGCACACCGCCTCGCTCACCGGCACCCTCGCGGAGAAGGACGAGGTGATCGGCCAGGTCATCGGCAACCTCAACGCCGTGCTCGGGCAGGTCGCCGTCCGCGGCCCGCAGCTGGGCGGGCTCGTCGACGCGCTGCAACGGCTCGTCACCGGTCTCGCCGAGCAGCGCCGGCCGATCGGGGAGGCCGTCGCCGCGCTCGACGAGCTCACCGGCACCACCGCCGGGTTGCTGTCCGAGGCCCGCCCGCCGCTGCGCGAGGACGTCGCCGCGCTCGGCGACCTCGCCGCGAACGTGCGGGCGGAGTCGCCTCGGCTGGAGCACGACCTGCGGACGCTGCCGGAGCGGCTGGACTCGCTGACCCGCACGGTCAGCTACGGGAGCTGGTTCAACTTCTACCTGTGCCGGCTCACCGGCACCGTGGGCATCTCCGGCCTGGACGTCCGGGCGCAGGTGCTGCCGCTGCCCCCGACCGAGCTGCCGGAGAGGTGCCGCCCATGAGCACCGCGTTGCGCGACCGGGACCAGGCCGCCGTGGGCGTCGTCGCCCTCGCGCTGCTCACCGCGGTGACGCTGCTCGCCTTCTTCGCCCACGACCTGCCGCTGCTGGGCCGTGGCACCAGCTATTCGGCCCGGTTCACCGAATCCGCCGGGCTCGCCCCCGGCGACGAGGTGGAGCTGGCCGGGGTGCGGGTCGGGGAGGTCACCGACGTCGGTCTGGACGGGGACCGGGTGCTGGTGCGGTTCCGGGTGCGGGACGTGCGGATCGGCGACCGCAGCCGGGTCTCCATCGAGATCAAGACGCTGCTCGGCGCGAAGAACCTGGCGCTGCGCCCGGACGGCGCCGGGGAGCAGGAGCCGGGCGAACCGATCCCGGCCTCCCGCACGGACGTGCCGTTCGACATCCCCGACGCGCTCGACCAGCTCGCCCGCAGCGCCGAGCAGCTCGACCCCGCGCGGCTCGGCCGCAGCTTCGCGGTGCTCGCCGAGAGCCTGCGCGGCGCCCCCGAGCACCTCGGCGGTGCGGTCGACGGGCTCTCCGCGCTGTCGCGCACCATCGCCTCCCGGGACGCGGAGCTGGCCGAGGTGGTGCACCGCGCCGCCGACGTCAGCGGCGTCGTCGCGCGGCGCGACGACCAGGTGGCGAAGCTGATCGACGACGGGAGCCTGCTGCTGGCGGAGCTCCAGCGGCGCCGCGAGGCGATCTCCTCGCTGCTGCGCGGCACCGAGGCCGTCTCGGCCCAGCTGCGCGGGCTCATCGCCGACAACCAGCAGCGGTTGAACCCGGCGCTCGCCGAACTCGCCCAGGTCACCGAGATGTTGCGGCGCAACCAGAACCAGCTGGGCGCCACCATCGCCGCGCTGGAGCCCTACGTCACCGGGTTCAACAACACGGTCGGCAACGGCCGCTGGTTCGACGGCTACCTGTGCGGACTGCTGCCGCCCTCGGTGAGCGCCGGGCCGGTGGGGATCAACCCGGAGGGCTGCGACCTGAGCCGCCCCGGAGGTGGACCATGACCGGACGTCCCGCCCCCACCGCGCTGCTCGCCTGCGGTTGCGCGCTGGTGCTGCTGCTCAGCGGCGCCCTGTGGTGGGTGCTGCGGGAGCCGGGCACCCGGATCACCGCGCACTTCGACCGGGCCGTGGGCCTCTACCAGCACTCCGCCGTGCGGGTGCTGGGCGTGGAGGTAGGCCACGTCGCCTCCGTCGTCCCGGCGGGCGGGCACGTCCGCGTCGAGCTGGTGGTGGACCGCGAGGTGCGGATCCCGGCCGACGCCGAGGCCGTGCTGGTCGCGCCGAGCCTCGTCAGCGACCGCTACGTGCAGCTCACCCCGGCCTACTCCGGCGGGCCGGAGCTGCCCGCCGGGGCGGTGCTCGGCGAGGACCGCACGATGGTGCCTGCCGATCTCGACGACCTCTACCGCAGCGCCAACGCGCTGACGCGGGCGCTCGGCCCGGACGGGGCGAACCGCGACGGCGCGCTCGCGGACCTGCTGGACGTGAGCGCGGCGAGCCTGGACGGCAACGGGGCGAAGCTGAACGAGACGATCCGCCGCCTCGGTGACCTCTCCGGCGCGCTGCGGCACTCGCAGGGGGACCTGTTCACCACGGTCGACCGGCTCAACGAGTTCACCGCCGTGCTGGCCGCGAACGACGCGCAGGTGCGGGACTTCCAGGGGCGGCTGGCCGACGTCTCCGGCTTCCTGGCCGACGAGCGGCGGCAGACCGCCGCCTCGCTGAGCGCGCTGGCGACGGCCCTCACCGAGCTGGAGGCGTTCGTGCGGGACAACCGGGAGCTGGTGGCGTCCAACGTGGACGGATTGGCGGACGTCACCCGGGTGTTGGTGGACCAGCGCGCGGCGCTGGGCGAGGTGCTCGACATCGCGCCCACCGGGATGAGCAACTTCCTCAACGCCTACGACTCCGCGTCCGGTTCGGTCGCGGTGCGCGCCAACCTCAACGAGCTCACCAACCCGCCGGTGCTCGTGGTGTGCGCGTTGCTGGAGCACGCCACCCCGGCGCAGATCCCACCGCGGCTGCGGAAGTCCTGCGACGGGCTGGCCGGGCTGCTGGACGGGACGCTGCGGCTGCCCTCGGCGGCGGAGGCCGTCCAGCACCTCGGCCAGGGCGAGCCACCCCCGCTGCCGCTGCCGCTGACCGGCGCGATGCCGGGGACGGGGGGCCCGTGATGCGCCGGGCCCGGTGGACCTGCTGCGCGCTGGTGCCGCTGCTGCTCACCGGCTGCGGAGCCTCGCTCCAGGACGTCCCGCTGCCCGGCGGCGCGGACCTCGGCGAGCGCCCCTACGAGGTGCGGGTGCGGTTCACCGACGTGCTCGACCTGGTGCCGCAGGCGGGGGTGAAGGTCAACGACGTGCCCGTGGGCGCGGTGCGCGGCGTCGAGCTCGCGCCGGACAACGCCACGGCGGTGGTGACCCTGGTGGTCAACGGCGGCGTGGAGCTGCCGGCCAACGCCGACGCGCGGCTGCGCCAGTCCAGCCTGCTGGGGGAGAAGTTCGTCGAACTGGCCCCGCCCGCCGCCGGGCCCGCGCGGGGGAGGCTGCGCGACGGCGCCGAGATCCCGCTGGAGCGCACCAACCGCAACCCGCAGGTGGAGGAGGTGCTGGGGGCGCTGTCGCTGCTGCTCGACGGCGGCGGCCTGGGCAAGCTCAACGGGATCGTCGACGAGCTGAACCGCGCGCTGGCCGGCAACGAGCCGCGGACCCGCTCCCTGCTGTCCAGGGTGGACGAAGCGGTCACCCGGCTGGACGGGCAGAAGCGGGACATCACCCGCGCGCTGGACGGGCTGAACCGGCTCGCCGCGGACCTGCGGGCGCAGACCGGTGACCTCGTCACCGGCCTGGACGGGCTCGCCCCCGGGTTGCGGGTGGTCGAGCGCCAGCGCGGGCAGCTCGTGGGGATGCTGCGTTCGCTGGACCGGTTCTCCCAGGTCTCGGTGGACGTGGTGAACGCGAGCGGGCAGGACCTGGTCGCGGACCTGCGGGCGCTGGAGCCCACGCTGCGCGAGCTCGCCCGTGCCGGGACGGACCTGCCGAAGGCGATCGGCTACCTGGCCAGCTACCCGTTCCCGGAGAACGCGATGGTCCCGCTCAAGGGCGATTTCGTGAACGTGGACGTGGATCTGGACCTCGACCTGACCAGCGTGCTGGGCAACCTCGCGAACAGCTCGGGGCCGCTGCTGCCGATCCCGGGGCTCTCGGCCAGCACGCCCCTGCCCGCGCTGCCACTGCCACCCGCGCCGCCCACGGCGGGACGACCGGGCGGGCTGCTCGACGGACTGCTGGGAGGTTCCTGATGCTGGCCAGGCCGATCCAGATCAGGCTCGGGTTGTTCCTGCTCATCGCGGTGCTCGGGATCGGGTTCACCGGCGCCCGCTACGCGGGTCTGGACCGGCTGGTCGGCGGTGGCGGTTACGCGGTGGTCGTGCGGCTGCCCGAGTCCGGCGGAGTCTTCGTCAACTCCGAGGTCACCTACCGCGGGGTCGCGGTCGGCCGGGTCACCGGGCTGCGGCTCACCGAGCGCGGCGCGGCCGCCGACCTGCACATCGACGACACCGCCCCGCCGATCCCCGCCGACACCCGGGCCGCCGTGGCGAACCGCTCGGCGGTGGGCGAGCAGTACCTCGACCTGCGCCCGGAGCACCAGCGCGGCCCGGTGCTCGCGGACGGTTCGGTGATCCCCGCCGAGCGCGCCGAACTCCCACCCCCGCCGGAATCGGTGCTGCTGAACCTGGACCGGCTGGTCGCCGACGTGCCGCTGGACTCGCTGCGCACCGTCGTCGAGGAGTCCGGCACCGCGTTCCGGGGCAGCGGCCCGCACCTGCGGCGGCTGCTGGACAGCACCGGTTCGCTCGTCGAGGCCGCCGACCGGAGCCTGCCGCAGACCACCTCGCTGCTGGAGAACGCCGACGTGGTGCTGCGGACCCAGCAGGAGCAGGGCGCGGAGATCACCGAGTTCGGCGCCGGCCTGCGCGAGGTGGCCGCGCAGCTGAGGAGCTCCGATCCCGACCTGCGGCGGCTCATCGACGCCGCGCCCCCGGCGGCCGGGCAGCTGGACGCGCTGCTGCGCACCAGCGGCGGCGGGCTCGCCGCGACCACCGCGAACCTGCTCACCACGGTGCGCCTGATGCACGTGCGCACCCCGGCGCTGGAGAACGTCCTGGTGGCGATGCCGATGCTGGCGAGCGCCAGCCACAGCGCGCAGGACGGCGACGGCCGCGGGCACCTGGGCGTGGTGCTCAACTTCTTCAACCCGCTGGCCTGCGAGAAGGGCTACGAGGGCACCGTGCGCCGACCCGGCAGCGACATCACCCCGGTCCCGGCCAACCGGGACCTGCACTGCGCCGAGCCGCCCGGCAGCGAGATCAACGTGCGCGGTTCCGCGAACGTACCCCGAGCGCCGCTCCCGGACGCGGTCGCCGTGCCGGAGCAGCCGGAGCCGCTCCCGTTCCCGCTGCGCTAGCCGGGCGCGCGCCCGCCGCGTGGCCCCGGACGTCCGGCCCGCACCGGCCCGCGACGAGGCTCCCGGGTCCGGAGGGGGTGGGGGATCGCGTGCTGCGGCGGCGTCGCCGGGCACGCCGGGGCGACGGCGCTCCGGTGGGCAGCGGGTCAGTCCAGGAGCCGTTCCAGGCGTTCGCGGTGCCGGCGGGGAGTGCCGAAGAGGTGGGCGGAGCCGTGGGCCCGCTTGAGGTGCAGGTGGGCCTCGTGCTCCCAGGTGATGCCGAGCGCGCCGTGCAGCTGGACCCCCTCGGCGGCGACGTCCTGGTAGGTCTCGCAGCACAGCGACTTCGCCATCGCCGCCCACTCCGGCCCCCGCTCGTCGCGGACGGCGACCGCCCACGCCGCCGCCTGAGCGAGGGAGCGCGCGGTTTCCACCGCCGCGAGCAGGTCCGCCAGCCGGTGCTTGATCGCCTGGAAGGAGCCGATGGGGCGGCCGAACTGCTCGCGCGCCCCGACGTGACCCACGATCTCGTGGAGCCACCGGTCGGCAGCGCCCACGCACTCCGCGGACAGCAGCACGGCGGCCGCGTCGAGACAGCGCTCCAGCACCGGCCCGGCGGCACCGCTGATCCGCCGCGCCGGGGCCTCGGTGAGCACCAGCCGGGCCAGCGGCCGGGTCGGGTCCAGCGGGGTCTCCGGGCGCATCGACCCGGCCCCCGCCGCCAGCTCGAACAACCCCGGCCCCTCGTCGGCGGCGGCCACGACCAGCACCAGGTCCGCCAGGTGGCCGTCGAGCACGAAGGTCTTCTCCCCGGTCAGCAGCCACTCGGCGCCATCCGGTGCGGCCTCGGTCGCGCAACCGGCCGTGCTCCACCACTGCCGGGCTTCCGCCCAGGCCAGCGCGGGAATCCGCTCCCCGGCGGCGATCCCGGGCAGCGACCCGGCCGGATCACCGGCGGCCAGCAGCGCCTCGGCCGCCAGCGCGGTGCCGATGAACGGGACCGGCACCAGCCTGCGGCCCAGCTCCTCGGCGACCACGCAGCTCTCCAGCAAGCTCGCCCCGCTGCCGCCGAACTCCTCGGGCACGGCGAGCCCGGCCGCGCCGATCTCGCCCGCCAGCCGCCGCCACAGCGCGGCGTCGTGGCCGGAACCGGGCTTCTCCGGCGGTGGGACGCGCGGACCGCCCGCGCGGTCGACCAGGCCGCGCACGGCGGCTCGCAGGTCCTGCTGCTGCTCGGTGAACGCGAAGCGCACGAGGTCCTCCCGGGGTCACGGTCCGATCGGGGCGGTGCGCCCGGCCGCCAGCGCGGCGGCGATCCGGTGCCGGTGGAACCGGTCGTTCCCCCAGGCGGAGTTCAGCGCCGCGGCCTTGAGCAGCCACAGGTGCAGGTCGTGCTCGGCGGTGTAGCCGATCGCGCCGTGCACCTGCAACGCGGTCCGGGCCGCGAGCCGCGCGGCCTCGGCGGACGCGGTCTTCGCCACCGAGACGTCGCGGTCGGCGTGCTCCGCGCCGGAATCCAGCGCCAGGCAGGCACCCCGCACCAGCGGCCGGGCGAACTCCAGCCGCAGCGCGACGTCCGCCAGCGCGTGCTTGACCGCCTGGAACGAGCCGATCGGGCGGCCGAACTGGTGGCGCTCGCGGACGTGGCGCAGCGCGAGGTCCAGCAGCCGCCGCCCGATGCCGAGCAGTTGCGCCGCGCAGCCGAGCACCCCGGCGTCGAAGGCCGCCGCCACCCGCGCGCCCGGGATCGGCGGGCCCGCCGGGGCGACCGCCCGCAACGCGCGGGTCGGATCGAGGGAGCGCTCCGGCTCCCCGGTCGGCCGCGCCACCACCGCGACCCCGTCCGCGCACCGGAAGACCACGTCAGCCGCGGTCGCGTCGAGCGCGAGCGGGACGGGGCCGGGAAACGCCACCGAGGCCACCACCCGGCCCGCCGCCAGTTCCGCGGGCCACGGCTGCCCCGCGTCCGCGAGCAGCGCGGGCACCGCCGCGAGCGACTCCACCACCGGGCCCGGAAGCCCCGCGTAGCCGAGTTCTTCCAGGCACACCGCCAGTTCCACCGCGCCCAGGCCCTGCCCGCCCTGGTGCTCGGGCACCACCACCCCGCACGCGCCCATCCCGGCCAGCCGCGCCCACACCGCGCGCCACGGTTCCGGATCGCCCCGCGCCCAGGCGCGCGCGATCTCGGCTGTTCCGGCCGCGTCCAGCAGGGCCCGCAGGGTCTCGGCCACGTCCTGCTGCTCGGTGGTGCGGGCGAACCTCATCGCGGCTCCCGGGGCAGGCCGAGCAGCCGCTCGGCGATGATGTCGCGCTGGATCTCGTTGGTGCCCGCGTAGATCGGCCCGGCCAGCGAGAACAGGTAGCCCTCCGCCCACGCCCCGCCCCCGGCCGCCCCGGGGGAGTCGGCCGCGAGCTCGCCGCCCGGCCCCAGCAGCTCCAGCGCCGCCTCGTGCAGCCGCACGTCCAGCTCCGACCAGAACACCTTCGTCAGGCTCGCCTCCGGCCCGACGGCCCCGCCGTCGAGCACCCGCGCGACCGTTCCGAAGGTGGCCAGCCGGTAGGCCTGCGCGCTCACCCAGGCGTCCACCACCCGCCCGGCGACGTCCTCCTCCGCGCCGCGCTCCGACCAGGCCCGCACCAGCCGCCCGGCGGCGGCGAGGAAGCGCCCGGGGCTGCGCAGCGAGAGCCCGCGCTCGCTGCTCGCGGTGCTCATGGCCACCCGCCAGCCCGCGCCGGGTTCGCCGAGCACGTCCTCGTCGGGCACGAACACCTCGTCCAGGAAGACCTCCGCGAACGCCGGTTTCCCGTCCAAGCGCGGGATCGGGCGCACCAGCACGCCTTCGGCGTCCAGCGGGAACAGGAAGTAGGTCAACCCGCGGTGACGGCGCGCATCCGGATCGCTGCGGAACAACCCGAACGCACGGTCGGCGAACGCGGCCCGCGAGCTCCACGTCTTCTGCCCGCACAGCCGCCAGCCGCCCGGGACCCGGCGGGCGCGGCTGCGCAGCGCGGCGAGGTCGCTGCCCGCCTCGGGCTCCGACCAGGCCTGCGCCCACACCTCGTGCCCTGAGGCCATCGGCGGGAGGTAGCGCCGCCGCTGCTCGGGCGTGCCGTGCTCGAACATCGTCGGCGCCAGCAGGAAGATGCCGTTCTGCCCGACCCGGCCGGGAGCCCCGGCGGCGTGGTACTCCTCCTCGAACAGCAGCCACCGCACCAGCGAGGCGTCCCGGCCGCCGTACTCGGCGGGCCAGGACACCACCGACAGCCCCGCCGCGTGCAGCTCCCGCTCCCAGTCGCGGTGCGCGGCGAACCCGCGCCCGGTCTCCAGCGAGGGCAGCGGTGCGGCGGGCACGTGGGCGCGCAGCCACGCCCGCACCTCGTCCCGGAACGCCAGGTCCTCGGCGGTGAAGTTCAGGTCCACGGTGCCCTCCCGGTCAGCGCCCGGACTCCTCGGCGGCCCGCTTCATGCCCTTGGCGTCCATCCCGCGCAGCGAGTCCGAGCCGACCTCGGCGTTGTGCGCGTGCGCCAGGTGATGCAGGCCGAACGCGGAGTCGAGGCCGCTGTGCCTGCCCATCAGGTCCTCGGCCTGGTTCACCGCCTTCTTCGCCAGCGCCAGGCCGAACCGGGGCATCTCGGCGACCTGCCCGGCCAGCTCCAGCGCTGCGGCGTCGAGCTCGGCGCGAGGCACCACCCGGTTGACCATCCCGATCTCGCGGGCCCGCCGCGCGTCGAGCCGGTCGCCGGTGAACAGCATCTCCTTGGCCGCGCGAGGACCGAGCACCCACGGGTGCGCGAAGTACTCCACGCCGGGAATCCCCATCCGCACCACCGGATCCGCGAAGAAGGCGTCCTCGGCGGCGACGATGAGATCGCACACCCAGGCCAGCATCAGCCCGCCCGCCACGCACGCTCCCCGCACCCCGGCGATCACCGGTTTCGGCATCTCCCGCCAGCGGCGGCACATGCCCAGGTAGACCTCCTGCTCCCGCGCGAAGCGCGATTCGCCGCCGTCCTTGCCGACGTGGCCCCACCACAACCCGGCGCGGCGCTCGAAGTCCACGTCCGCGTCGCGGCCGGGCGACCCGATGTCGTGCCCGGCGGAGAAGTGGTCCCCGGCCCCGGTGAGCACGATCGCGCCCACGTCGTCGTCGGCGCACGCGCGGTAGAAGGCGTCGTCGAGCGCGTAGGTCATCGCGGAGTTCTGCGCGTTGCGGTACCGGGGCCGGTTCATGGTCACCACGGCGGTCCGCCCGGACCGCTCGTAGCGCACCACCGGTTCCTGTTCGGCCATCATCTGCTCCTCGCGTTCCGGGAACGTGCGCTGCCCGCCGAGATCGAGGCTAACCGAAGCTAGCAAGTGCTTGGTAGGGTTGAGTTCTTCGCCGGGTGGCGGGGAGAGCGGTGATCCGGTGACCGGAGTCCGGTGCGGCGGAGGAGGCTCCCGTGGATCTGTCCGACAGCGCGCGGGAGGCGGCGTTCCGCCGCGAGGTCCGGGAGTGGCTCGGCGATCACCTCACCGGGGACTTCGCCGCGGCCCGGGGGCTCGGCGGCCCCGGCCGCGAGCACGAGGCGTTCGAGCTGCGGCTGGCCTGGGACCGCCGGCTCGCCGAGGGCGGCTGGACCTGCCTCGGGTGGCCCGAGGAGTTCGGCGGCCGCGGCGCGACCCTGGCCGAGCAGGTCGTCTTCCACGAGGAGTACGCCCGCGCCCGCGCTCCCGTGCGCGTCGGCCACGTCGGTGAGGAGCTGCTCGGGCCCACGATCATCGCCTTCGGCACCGAGCGGCAGCGGCGGCGGTTCCTGCCGCCGATCGTCGGGGTCCGCGAGCTCTGGTGCCAGGGCTACTCCGAGCCGGGCGCGGGCTCGGACCTGGCGGGCGTGTCCACCCGGGCGCGCCGGGACGGCCCGGACTGGGTGCTGGACGGCCAGAAGACGTGGACCTCGCTGGCGCACGTGGCCGACTGGTGCTTCGCGCTCGTCCGCACCGATCCCGGCGGCCACCGCCATCGCGGACTGTCCTACCTGCTGGTGCCGATGGACCAGCCGGGCGTCGAGGTGCGGCCGATCGTGCAGCTCACCGGCACCTCCGAGTTCAACGAGGTCTTCTTCGACGGGGCCCGCACCCGGGCCGAGCACGTGGTGGGCGAGGTCGGCGGCGGTTGGCGGGTCGCGATGGGCACCCTCGGCTTCGAACGCGGCGTCGGGACCATCGACCAGCAGGTCGTGTTCCGCCGCGAGCTGGAGCGGATCACCGAGCTCGCCCGCGCCACCGGCGCGCTGGAGGACCCGCTGCTGCGGGACAAGATCACCCGGGCCCGGATCGGGCTGGAGGTGATGCGGCTGCACGCGCTGCGCACGCTCTCCAGTGCCGCCGAGGGGACCGCCGGGCCGGAGGCCTCGATCGCGAAGCTGCACTGGGCGACCTTCCACCGGGGGCTCGGCGAGCTCGCCGTCGAGGTCGCCGGGGCCGGCGGCCTGATCGCGGAGGGCCCGCCCTACGAGCTCGACGAGCGGCAGCGGCTGTTCCTGTTCACCCGCGCGGACACCATCTACGGCGGATCCAACGAGATCCAGCGCACGATCATCGCCGAGCGCGTGCTCGGCCTGCCCGGGGAGGCCCGCCCGTGACCGCACCCGTGGAACCCGCCCCGCACGACCTGCTGCGCGGGCGGACCGTGCTGGTCACCGCCGCGGCGGGAACCGGCATCGGCTTCGCCACCGCCCGCCGCGCGCTGCGCGAGGGCGCCCGGGTCGTGCTCAGCGACGCGCACCCCCGGCGGCTGGCGCGGGCCCGCGACGAGCTCGCCGCCCTGCCCGGTGCGCGGGTGCACGCGGTGCCCTGCGACGTCACCGACGAGGACCAGGTGCGCGCGCTGTTCGCCACCGCCGCGGCCGAGTGCGGCCGGGTCGACGTGGTGGTGAACAACGCCGGGCTCGGCGGGACCGCTGCGGTCCAGGACATGACCGACGAGCAGTGGGGCCGCGTCCTCGACGTCACCCTCACCGGCACCTTCCGCTGCACCCGGGCGGCGGTGCGGCTGTTCCGGGAGCAGGGCAGCGGCGGGGTCGTGGTGAACAACGCCTCGGTGGTCGGCTGGCGCGCCCAGGCGGGCCAGGCGCACTACGCGGCGGCGAAGGCGGGCGTGATGGCGCTGACCCGCTGCGCCGCGCTGGACGCCGCCGAGCTCGGGGTGCGGATCAACGCGGTGGCGCCGAGCCTGGTGACGCACCCGCACCTGGCCAAGGTGACCACGCCCGAGCTGCTGGCGGAGCTGGAGTCCCGCGAGGCGTTCGGCCGCTCCGCCGAACCCTGGGAGGTCGCCAACGTCATCGTGTTCCTCGCCTCCGAGTACTCGACCTACCTGACGGGCGAGATCGTCTCCGTCAGCAGCAGGCACCCGTGACCTGGTCGCCCGGCACCGGTCTTCCTCACGGGGTCGTGAGCGTCCACTCGCGGGCCGGGCGACCGCCGGGGATCCCGTCCGCGGCCCGGGGACGAGCCGGGGCGTGGACGGGCGGCGAGAGGCGAGGTGTCCGTTCTGGGAGGATGGCGGCATGGCAACCACCAAGCGCTCGTCCGGGCGCGCACCGGGCGGGACCGGGGTGTCGCGGCGGTCCGAGCTGCTCGCGATCGCCGCGGACCTGTTCGCGGAGCGCGGCTTCGCGGTCACCACGGTGCGCGAGATCGCCGATGCCGCGGGCATCCTCTCCGGCAGCCTCTACCACCACTTCGACTCCAAGGAGTCCATGGTGGACGAGATCCTGCGCGAGTTCCTGGACTTCCAGCAGCAGGTGCACCGGGAGGTGCTGCGGGAGGGCTCCGATCCGCGCACCGCGATCGCGGAGCTGATCCGCCGCTCCTTCGAGGCGATGGACCGCTACCGCGCGGCGGTCACCATCTACCAGAACGAGGCCAAGCACCTCGCCCACCTGGAACGCTTCAGCTACCTGCGCCGCGCGGCCAACGACTTCGAGCGCACCTGGATGAAGGTGCTGCAACAGGGCCAGGACAGCGGGGTCTTCCGCGCCGACCTCAACATCAAGATCACCTACCGGTTCGTCCGGGACGCGGTGTGGACCACGGTGCACTGGTACAACCCGCGCGGCAGGCTCAACGCCCAGGTCATCGCCGAGGAGCACGTCGCGCTGCTCTGCGACGGCATCATGGCCGAGCGGTGATCGCCCACCCGCCGCTCGCGATGCCGGGCCGACCGGTCGGGGCCTCCCGGGGCCGGGGTCAGGAACGGGGGTTGGCCGCTCCGGGGGCCGAACCGAGGACGCGGGCGGCGTCCTCGACGATTCCGGTGATCAGCTCCGCGCAGCTCGGCAGCCGCTCGATGGCGCCGACCGCCTGCCCGGCTGGCAGCACCCCGGCCTCCGCGTCGCCGCCGACGAGCGCGGCTCTGATCAGCATCGGGGTGTTCGCGGCCAGCAGCACCGCGTCCCAGGGCAGCCGACGGGCCCGGCGCATCGCGAGCCCGTCGGCCACCAGCTCCCGCCAGCTCGCGCCGCTCATCGCCCGGTACGCCGCGGCGCGCCGCACCGCGCCCGGCAACCGCCGCGGCAGGCCGGTGGACTCGGCGCGCTCGGTCAGGGCGCTGCGCAGCATCCGGTGCGGCAGCCCGTCGATCCGCGCGGTCACCACGGCGTCCCGAGCGTCCGCCGCCAAGTAGCGGCGCTTGACCTCCTCGGGCACCGCGCTGTCGCTGGTGAGCAGGAACCGGGTGCCCATCCCGATCCCGGCGGCTCCGAAGCACAGCGCGGCGGCCAACCCGCGCCCGTCGAAGAACCCGCCCGCCGCGATCACCGGGATGTCCACCGCGTCCACGACCTGCGGCAGCAGCACCGTGGTGGCCACGGCCCCGGTGTGCCCGCCGCCCTCGGCGCCCTGCACCAGCACCGCGTCCGCGCCCTGCGCGCGCACCTTCTCGGCGTGCCGGACCGCGCCCACCGAGGGGATGACCACGATCCCCGCGTCCTTGAGCCTGCCGATGAGCCGTTCCCCCGGGGAGAGCGCGAAGGAGGCGACCCGCACGCCCTCCCGGATCAGCAGGTCGACGCGCTGCCCCGCGTCGGGTGCGTCGGCGCGGAGATTCACCCCGAACGGCGCCTCGGTGCGCTCCCGGACCTCGCGGATCGCCGCGGCCAGCTCCTCCAGGCGCATCGTGGCCGCCCCGAGGATCCCCAGACCGCCCGCCTCGGCGGTCGCCGCGACCAGCCGGGGGCCGGCGACCCAGCCCATCCCGGTCTGCACCACGGGGTGCCGCACCCCGGTCAACCGGCACAGGGCGGTCTCCAGCCCGGTCACGACGGCACCTCCCGCTCGCGCAGGCCGTCCGGGTCGAGCTCGGTGCGGATCAGCGCCAGCTCCCGCGCGGTCGGCGTCCGGGTCCGCTCGACCGCGGAGGTGTCCAGTTCGAAGCCGGTCGCCTCCCGCACCTGCCGCACCGACACCCCGGGGTGCGTCGAGCGCAGCCGCATCGCCCCGCCGGGGCCGGCGAAGTCCAGCACGGCCAGATCGGTCACCACCACCCGCACGTCGTGGAACCTCCCGGCGGCGCCGGTGGCCCGGTCGTGGCCGACGCCGCAGACCAGGTCCACCGACTCGACGAAGACCCGCTTCCCGTGCCGGGGGACCCAGTAGTTCGTGACGTGGTTGACCGAGTTGCCCGGCGCTCCGCGCACCCCGATCAGCTGCACCCGCGGCCGGTCCCACGGGCCGATCCGGGAGATGTTCTGGTTGCCGTACCGGTCGACCTGGGTGGCGCCCATCATCACCCGGCGCCGCCCGCCCGCGAGCAGGTCGAGCACGTTTCGGTAGGGCATCCAGCCCTCGACGACCGGATCGCCCGCGCGGCCCAGCGGCGGCGGATCGGCCAGCAGCAGCGCCTCGCCGTCGGTGAGCAGCAGGTCCGGAGCGGTGGTGCGCTTGGCCAGCCGGGCCCCGAGCGCCGGGATGACCCCGAACGGCGAGGCCAGCACCTCCCCGGCGTCGCTCCAGCTGTCGGCGCAGGCCGCGGCGCAGACCTCCGCGCGGCTCGCAACAGTCATGATCCGCTCACCTCCCGCGCCGCGTCCACCGCGGCCTGGTAGGACCGCTCGTCGCCGTCGAGGAACCGCGCGCGGAACTCCCGCCAGCTCGCCGCGTCGGCCGCGCTGGCCGCGTAGCGCCGCTGGAACGCCTCGTCCCGCTCGTAGTCCGGGGCGCAGGCGGTGAAGTGCGCGCCGCGCGGGGTCTCGGCCACCGCGTCGGTGTGCGCGCGGTTCAGCAGCAGCGACTGCACCGGCCCGGCCCGCAGCAGTTCGCCGGTGGGCACCACGCGCTCGCAGCTGACGTAGGCGCGGTCGGCCGCCGCGCACAGCAGGTCGTCGAAGTAGGGGTCCGGCCCCAGGTACTGCGCGTTGCCGTGCCGGTCCGCGCGGTTGAGGTGCACCAGGGCGGCGTCCAGCCGCAGGGCCGGCATCGCGATCAGCTCCTCGCCGTCCGGGTAGGGCGAGCGCACCGTGCGCAACTCCGGGTTCAGCGCGGGCACGTCGGAACCGAGCCCGGCCCTGGTCGGGTGGAACGGCACCCGCGCGGCCGCCGCGCGCAGCCCGGCCAGCACCATGCCCTCGTCGTACTCGGAGACCGCGGGCCCGCCGCGCTGGCGCGCCGCGCGGAAGTGCGGGTCCAGCGGGATGGAGTCCAGCGACACGAAGCCGTGCACCACCCGCCGGAGCTTGCCCGCCGCCGCCAGCAGCCCCACGTCCGGTCCCCCGTAGGAGACCACGGTCAGGTCGGTGAGGTCGGAGCGCAGGATCGCGCGCACCAGCGCCATCGGCTTGCGCCGGGAGCCCCAGCCGCCGATGCCGATGGTCATCCCGTCCGCCAACCGCGCCACGACGTCGTCCGGGGTCACCAGTTTGTCCAGCACCGCACGCCCCTCTCAGCCCTGCTCGCGCCCGAACCGGCCGCGCGCCCGGGCGGCCGCCCCGCTGAGGTTGAGCTCGAAGGTGAAGCCCTGCTCGAACCGGTAGCTGCGGTGCACGTCGACCGGGTCGATGCCGTTGAGCGATTCCTTCGCCTTGCGCACCACCAGCGGGTCCTTGGCCGCGATCTCCGCCGCCAGCTCCATCGCAGCCGTGCCCAGCCGCTCGGGAGCGACGACCTCCCAGACCGAGCCGAAGCGCTCCAAGTCCCGCGCGGTCGCGGTCCGCCCGGTGTAGAACATGGCCCGCGCGCAGTGCTGCGGCACCAGCCGCAGCAGGTGGGTGGCGGCGCCGAGCGCGCCCCGGTCCACCTCGGGCAGCCCGAAGGTGGCGTCCTCGGAGGCGAGCAGGACGTCGGCGTTGCCGACCAGCCCGATGCCGCCGCCGAGGCAGAACCCGTGCACGGCGGCGATCACCGGCACCGGGCAGTCGTAGACGCTGCGGAACGCCTCGTAGCAGCCGCGGTTGACTTCCAGCAGCTTCTGGTGGCCGGGGTCGGCGGCGAGTTCCTTGATGTCGACCCCGGCGTTGAAGCCGCGCCCCTCCGCCCGCAGCACGAGCACCCGGGTGGCCTCGTCGGCACCGGCGCGGCGGATCGCGCTCGCGAGGTCCAGCCAACCCCGCGCGGGAAGCGCGTTCACCGGTGGGTGGTCCACGGTCAGCACCGCGATTCCGCCGTCGTGGCAACGAATTCGGATCGTCATGGCATCACCAAACCTAGCACTTGTTAGGTTTGGTTGGTACGGTAGCAACCGCGGTGAAGTCCCCGCCAGGGGCGGAGATTCCCGGTCCGGCCGGGCTGAGCGTTCGGAGGCCGCCGTGGGAGTGGAGATCGACCTGTCCGGCCGGGTGGCGCTGGTGACCGGGGGCACCCGGGGCATCGGCGCGGGGATCGCGGGCGTGCTGCTGCGCGCGGGCGCCGAGGTGTGGGTCTGCTCCCGGACCCCGCCGGAGCGGTTGCCGGAGGGCGGTGGCAGGCGGGCGGAGTTCCGGACCGCCGACGTGCGCGATCCGGAGCAGGTGGACCGGCTGATCGGCGAGGTGGCCGAGCGCTGGGGCGGTCTGGACCTGGTGGTGAACAACGCGGGCGGCGCGCCGCCGGCGGACACCACCACCGCTTCGCCCCGGTTCCACGCCAAGATCGTCGAGCTGAACCTGCTGGCGCCGCTGCTGGTCTGCCAGCGGGCGTGGCCGGGGCTGCGGCGGCGCGGCGGCTCGGTGATCATGATCAGCAGCGCCGCCGCGCACCGCCCCGCACCCACCGCCGCCGCCTACGCGGCGGCCAAGGCGGGGCTGGAGAGCCTGACCCGCACCCTCGCCCTGGAGTTCGCCCCGGAGGTGCGGGTGAACGCGATCGCGGTCGGCCTCGCCCGCACCGACGGCGTCGCCGCGCGGTTCGGCGCCGCGGCTGCCGACAGCGGTTTCGCTCGCGGAATCCCGCTGGGCCGCCCGGCCGAGGCGGAGGACGTCGGGCACGCCTGCGCGTTCCTGGCCTCGCCGCTGGCGGAGTACCTGACCGGGGACGTGCTCGCCGTCCACGGTGGCGGCGAACCGCACCCGCACCTGACCCGGCTGGCCGCGGAGTCCCGCGCGCGGCCCTGACGAGGAGGAGGCGGCAGTGGCCGGAATCTGCGAGGGCAGGGTGGTCGTCGTGACCGGCGCCGCCCGCGGCCTGGGACGCGCGCACGCGCTGGAGTTCGCCCGGCAGGGCGCGAAGGTGGTGGTCAACGATCTCGGCACCGCCGCGGACGGCGGCGGCGGGGGAGACGCCGGGCCCGCCGCCGCGGTGGTGGAGGAGATCCGCGCGCTGGGCGGCGAGGCGATCGCCGACGGCTCCGACGTGGCCGACTGGGCGCAAGCGCGGCGCCTGGTGGACGCGGCCGCGGCGACGTTCGGGCGGCTGGACGTGCTCGTGAACAACGCCGGTTTCGCGCGGGACCGGATGCTGGCGAACCTCTCCGAGCGGGAGTGGGACGACGTGGTGCGGGTGCACCTCAAGGGTCACGCCGCGACCACCCGGCACGCGGCCGCGCACTGGCGCGAGCGGGCGAAGGCGGGGGAGCGGGTGGACGCCCGGCTGATCGGCACCTGTTCCGGCGCGGGCCTGCTGGGCAGCGTCGGGCAGAGCAACTACGCCGCCGCGAAGGCGGGGATCGCCGCGCTGACCGTGAACGCCGCCGCCGAGCTCGCCCGCTACGGGGTCACCGCGAACGCGATCGCCCCGGCCGCGCGCACCCGGATGACCGAGGACGTCTTCGCCGCCGACATGGCCCGCCCGGACGGCGGTTTCGACGCGATGGCTCCGGAGAACGTCGCGCCGCTGGTGGTCTGGCTGGGCAGCCCGGAGTCCGCCGGGGTCACCGGCCGGGTCTTCGAGGTCGCGGGTGGTGCGATCCGCGTGATGACCGCCTGGCGGCACGGCGCGGGCGACGACGCCGGGCGCCGCCGCGATCCCGCCGAGCTCGGCCCCGTGGTCCGGGCGCTGCTCGATCGCGAGCCCGACCCCGAACCCGTGTACGGCACGTGACCAGCGGGAAGTGAGGGAGCATGAGCGAGGCGTACGTCGTGGACGCGCTGCGCACCCCGGTGGGAAGGCGCGGCGGCGGTCTCAGCGGCATCCACCCGGCCGACCTGTCCGCGCACGTGCTGCGGGCGCTGGTCGAGCGCACCGGACTGGACCCCGGCGCGGTCGACGACGTGATCTGGGGCTGCGTGGACGCGGTGGGCGCGCAGGCGGGCAACATCGCGCGCACCGGCTGGCTCGCGGCGGGCTACCCGGAGCACGTGCCGGGGGTGACCGTGGACCGGCAGTGCGGGTCCTCGCAGCAGGCGGTGCACTTCGCCGCGCAGGCGGTGCTCAGCGGCACCGCCGAGCTGGTGATCGCGGGCGGGGTGGCCAACATGAGCGCCATCCCGATCGGCAGCGCGCTGCGCGCGGCCGACGGGCTGGCCTTCCCCGTCGCCTACGGTCCGGGCTCCGGCTCGGCGGGCTGGCAGCGCCGCTACGGCGACGCGGAGATCACCCAGTTCCGGGGCGCGGAGCTCATCGCGCGGGAGCGGGGTCTGTCCCGGGAGGCGCTGGAGGAGTTCGCGCTCACCAGCCACCGGCGCGCGATCGCCGCGATCGACGGGGGCCGCTTCGACGCCGAGGTGGTGCCGGTCGCCGGGATCGAGCGGGACGAGGGGCCGCGGCGGGACACCAGCCGGGAGAAGCTGGCCGGGCTGCGCGCCCTGCGGCCCGGCGGCGTGCTCACCGCCGGGGTGTCCAGCCAGCTCTCCGACGGCGCCTCGGCGCTGCTGGTGGCCTCCGAGCGGGCGGTCTCCGAGCACGGCTGGAGGCCCCGGGCGCGGATCCACCACCTCGGCGTGCGCGGCGACGATCCGGTGCGGATGCTCTCCGCCCCCATCGCGGCCACCCGGCACGCGCTGGAGCGGACCGGGCTGAGCCCGGCGGACCTGGACGTGGTGGAGATCAACGAGGCGTTCGCGAGCGTGGTCCTGGCCTGGCTCCAGGAGATCGACGTCGACCCGGACAGGGTGAACCCCAACGGCGGCGCGATCGCGCTGGGGCACCCGCTCGGCGCGACCGGGACGAAGCTGATGGCGACGCTGCTGGGCGAGCTGGAGCGCACCGGTGGGCGCTACGGGTTGCAGACCATGTGCGAGGGTGGCGGCACCGCCAACGTGACGATCGTCGAGCGGCTCGGGAGCTAGCCGTCGCGGCGGTTCGCCACGCCCGGCCGCGCACCGGGGCGAGGTGCCGGTCTCCGTGCGGGCGCCCCGGCGCCGGGTTCCGGACGCGGCCCAGGTCAACCGGCCTCCGGGGCCCGGCCGCCGCGTTCGAGCGCGGGACGGTGGCCGGGGTTGGCAGGTGTGTTCTAGAACGCACGTCACCCTCTGAGGACATTTCACGTTTACCTTGCCAGGAGCAGGGTGTGCGATCCGGGAGGTTCGGTTGGTGGACGTGGACGTGGCCGCGCGGCACGAGTGGATCCGTCCGGGCGCGTTCGAAGTCGCGCCCGGGGTGCACCGGATCCCGCTGCCGATGCCCGGCGACGGCCTGCGCGCGGTGAACGTGTACGCCGTCGACGACGGGGACGGGCTGGTGCTCGTCGACGCCGGCTGGGCCAGGCCGGAGGCCAGGGAGGCGCTCGAAGCGGCGCTCGGCGACCTGGGCCGCGGGCTCGGCGACGTGCGCCGCTTCCTCGTGACCCACCTGCACCAGGACCACTACACCCTGGCCGTGCGGCTGCGCGCCGAGTTCGGCACCCCGATCGCGCTCGGCGAGGGCGAGCGCCCCTCGCTGGAGGCGCTGCTGTCCGGTACCCACGACCGGCAGCTGGGCAAGCTGGAGCGCGGCGGGGCGGCGGAGCTCGCCGCGATGGTGCGCTCGGCCGTGGCGGCCGACGGGGGGAAGCCGGAGCCGAACTACGAGGCGCCCGACGAGTGGCTGGCCGACGGCGACGAGATCGACCTCGGGACGCGCACCCTGCGAGTGGTGAGCACTCCCGGGCACACCCGGGGCCACGTGGTGTTCGCGGACGCCGCGCACTCGCTGCTGTTCGCCGGGGACCACGTGCTGCCGCACATCACGCCCTCCATCGGGCTGGAGGCCGCGCGCACCCCGCTGCCGCTCGGCGACTACCTGGACTCGCTGCGCCGGGTGCGGGAGCTGCCGGACCTGCGGCTGCTGCCCGCGCACGGCCCCGCGACCCCGAGCGCGCACGCGCGGGTCGAGGAACTGCTGGAGCATCACGAGCAGCGGCTGGACCGCACCGCCGAGGCGCTGGAGCCCGGTGTGGAGACGGCCTTCGAGGTGGCGGGCAGGCTCGGCTGGACCCGCCGGGAGCGGAACTTCGCGGACCTGGACGTGTTCAACCAGGTGCTCGCCGTGGGGGAGACCGCGGCGCACCTCAACGTCCTGGTCGCCCGCGATCGGGCCAGCCGCTCCGCGGTGGACGGCGTCGACCGGTACCGGTCGATCTGATGGGCCGGCCACCCCGCTTCCCGGAGCGGCCGGCCCCGCGCTCAGCGCAGCAGCAGCCGCACCGTGAGCTCCAGCCGGTTGGCCACGTCGGTGGCCGAGGCGCGGCGGGTCACCCAGGCGACCAGGTTGGACAGCCACACGTCCGCGATCACGCGGGCGATCGCGCGCTGCTCCTCGGTGGGCTCGGCGTCGCCGACCACCATGGCTCCGCTGAACAGGCGCTCGGTCAGCGCGCCGACGACGTCCACCTCGGCGGCCGCCGAGGTGTCGGCGAACATGAACGCGCGCGTCATCGCCTCGGTCAGCTGCGGGTGGCGCTGCATCGTGCGGGTGGTGCGCGAGAGCACGTGCAGCACCCGGTCGTAGGGCGTCTCGCCCGGGATCTTGGTGCGATCCATCCGCTCCAGCGAGCGTTCGAACTCGCGGGCCAGGCCCGTCACCAGCAGGTGAATCTTGGACGGGAAGTAGCGGTAGAGCGTCCCCAGCGCCACGTCGGCGCGCTCGGCGACCGCGCGCATCTGCACGGCCTCGTACCCGCCCTTGCCGGCCAGCGCGATGGTGGCGTCGATGATGCGCTTGCGGCGCGCGTTCTGCGCCGCCGAGCCGCCCTGGTCGTCGGCCAGCAGGCCGCCGGCGTTCCCGGTGGAGCCGCGTCGCGGCATCGCGTTCATGAGGTCGGTCCTCTCCACGTCCGTCGATCGCGCGGGAGTGCCCGCGCGGGCACCGCTCCCCTCGGCGGGTCTGCGCTGACCCCATGCCTTAATGAGAACATGTTCCAGTCTACCCGTTGCGCTCGGCGGCGGCCCTGCGAGGTGAAATCGTGCGAGTAGCGCTGCTGTCGTACCGGAGCAAGCCGCACTGCGGCGGTCAGGGCGTCTACGTCCGGAACCTGAGCCGCGAGCTGGTCGCCCGAGGGCACCGCGTGGAGGTCTTCTCCGGACCGCCCTACCCGGACCTCGACCCCGGCGTCGAGCTCACGGAGGTGCCCAGCCTGGACCTCTACCGGGACGAGGACCCGTTCCGCACCCCGCACTGGCGGGAGTACCGGGACCTCACCGACGTGCTGGAGGTCGCGGGCATGTGGTCGGCGGGCTTCCCGGAACCGCTCACCTTCAGCCTGCGCGCGGCGAAGCTGCTGCGCGCCCGCGCCGCCGACTTCGACGTCGTGCACGACAACCAGTGCCTCGGTTACGGGCTGCTCGGCATCCGGCGGTCCGGGTTGCCGCTGGTGGCGACCGTGCACCACCCGATCACCCACGACCGCCGCCTGGAGCTGGCCGCCGCGACCGGCTGGCGGCGCCTCGGCGTGCGCCGCTGGTACGGCTTCCTGACGATGCAGGGTCGCGTCGCGCGCCGGATCCCGCGGCTGCTCACCGTCTCGGAGTCCTCGGCGCGCGACATCGTGCAGGACTTCGACGTGGCCGCCGACCGGCTGCGGGTGGTTCCGCTCGGGGTGGACCACGAGGTGTTCCGGCCCGTCGAGTCCCCCCGGGTTCCGGGGCGGATCGTGGCGATGGCCAGCGCCGACACCCCGCTCAAGGGCGTCGGCACCCTGCTGGAGGCGGTGGCGAAGCTGCGCACCGAGCGCGAGGTCGAGCTGGTGCTGGTCGCCGCTCCCACCCCCGGCGGTCCCACCGAGCGGCTGATCGACGAGCTGGGCATCGCGGGCGCGGTCCGCACCGTCAGCGGGATCAGCGACGAGGAGCTGGCCGGGCTGGTGGCCTCGGCCGAGATCGCCTGCGTGCCCTCGCTCTACGAGGGGTTCTCGCTGCCCACCGTCGAGGCGATGTCCTGCGGAACCCCGCTGGTGGCCAGCCGGGCGGGCGCGATCCCCGAGGTCGCGGGCCCCGACGGGGAGTGCGCGGACCTGGTCCCGCCCGGCGACGCCGAGGCGCTGGCCGGGGCGCTCGGCGCGCTGCTCGACGACCCCGGGCGCGGGCGGCGGATGGGCGAGAACGGCAGGCGTCGCGTGTTGGAGAAGTACAGCTGGGCGTCGGTGGCCGCGGCCACGGCCGAGTGCTATGCCGAAGCGGAGGCGGAAATGGCGGGGAAGCAGTGCTGACGGTGAACTTCGACCTGCTCGGCGTGCGAGCGGGGCAGCGCGTCCTGGACCTCGGGTGCGGTGCCGGCAGGCACTCCTTCGAGTACCTGCGGCGCGGTGCGGACGTGGTGGCCTTCGACCAGGACGCCGAGGCGCTGGCCGAGGTCGAGACGATGTTCGGCGCGATGGCCGCGGCCGGGGAGGTTCCCGAGGGCGGCCGGGCGCGCACCGTGAGCGGGGACGCGCTGGGCCTGCCGTTCCCGGACGACCACTTCGACCAGGTGATCGCCTCGGAGATCATGGAGCACATCCCCGAGGACGAGAAGGCGATGCGCGAGCTCGTGCGCGTGGTGCGGCCCGGCGGCCGGGTCGTGGTCACCGTCCCGCGCGCGTGGCCGGAGCGGATCTGCTGGGCGCTGTCCGACGAGTACCACCAGGTCGAGGGCGGCCACGTGCGGATCTACGGGCGCGAGCAGCTCATCGGACGGCTGCGCGCCGCGGGGTTGCGCGAGGTGCACCACCACCACGCCCACGCGCTGCACTCGCCGTACTGGTGGCTCAAGTGCGCGGTCGGCGTGGACGACGCCGAGCACCCGCTGCCGAAGCTGTACCACAAGCTGCTGGTGTGGGACCTGATGAAGCGGCCGTGGCTGACCCGCACCGCCGAGGAGCTGCTGGACCCGGTGTTGGGCAAGAGCCTCGCGGTCTACCTCTACAAGCCGGTGGCCGCCGGTGCCTGAGCTGCCCGAGGTCGACGGGGTGCTCTCGCGGGCCGCCGTCCTGGAGACCGCCCGGTCGATCGCGGCCGAGCAGGAGGCTTCCGGGGCGGTGCCCTGGTTCGCCGGTGGTCACGTGGACCCGTGGGACCACGTCGAGTCGGCGATGGCGCTGTCGGCGGCCGGGCTGCTGCCCGCGGCCGAGCGCGCCTACGAGTGGCTGCGCCGCGGCCAGCGCGCCGACGGCTCCTGGCCGATGCAGTTCCGGGACGGGGTGGTGGAGGACGCCGGTGCGGACACGAACTTCTGCGCCTACCCGGCCGTCGGCGTCTGGCACCACTACCTGATCACCGGGGACGCCGGTTTCGCCGAGCGGATGTGGCCGGTGGTGCGGCGCGCCGTGGACTTCGTGCTCGGTCTGCAGCGCCCCCGCGGCGAGGTCGTCTGGGCCCGGGGCGCCGGTGGTGAGGCCGCGGAGGAGGCGCTGCTGGCGGGCAGTTCCAGCATCCACCACAGCCTCGTGTGCGCCCTGGAACTGGCCGAGCACCTCGGCGTCGCGCAACCGGACTGGGAGGTCGCGCTCGGGCGGCTCGCGCACGCGCTGCGCCACCACCCGGAGGCCTTCGCGGAGAAGGACCGCTACGCGATGGATTGGTACTACCCGGTGCTCGGCGGGCCGTTGCGGGACGAGGCGGGCCGGGAGCGGATCCTGCGGCGCTGGGCGGACTTCTTCGTCGACGGCCTCGGGTCGCGCTGCGTGGACGACCACCCGTGGGTGACCGGCGCGGAGACCTGCGAACTGGCGTTGAGCCTGGACCTGCTCGGTCTGCGCGACCGGGCGGAGGAGGCGCTGGCCTCGATCCAGCACTTGCGCGAGGAGGACGGGTCCTACTGGACCGGCCTGGTCTACACCGACGGCAAGCGGTGGCCGGTGGAGCGCACCACCTGGACGGGGGCGGCGGTGGTGCTCGCGGCCGACTCGCTGTCGGGGGCCACTCCCGGCAGCGGGATCTTCCGGGTCGCCCGCCCGTCCTCGGGTCTCGCGGTCGACCACACCTGCGGCTGCTCGCCCTCCCTGACGGGGCCCGCTCGGGACTGAGCGCCGCCGCTCGTCGCCGTCCCGGCGCCGGGCGTCGCCGGGGAGCCGGGATCACCGCTGCCGGGACGGCGCGAGGCGGTCCGCTCAGAGCGCGCCGGGCTCACCCGCGGTGCGCCGCAGGACCCGCAGCGAACCGGTGGCGCCGACCTCGTGGAACTGCCCGGTTTCCAGTGCCCGGCGGTAGATCCGGTGCGGGGCCTGGCCGCCGTCGGCCGGGTCCGGGAACACGTCGTGGATGACCAGCGCCCCGCCCGGCTCCACCCAGGGCGCCCAGCCCTCGTAGTCGGTGCTCGCGGCCTCGTCGGTGTGCCCGCCGTCGATGAAGGCGAAGCGCAGCGGGGTGCGCCAGAAGCCCGACACCGCGCGGGAGGAGCCGACGACGGCGACGACCTCGTCCTCCAGCCCGGCCGCGGCGAGGGTGCGCCGGAACTCCCCGAGGGTGTCCAGCCGCCCGGCGCGGGGGTCGACCAGATCCGGGTCGTGGTACTCCCAGCCCGGCTGGTGCTCCTCGGAACCCCGGTGGTGGTCCACGGTGACGATCCGGCCGCCGGTGGCGCGGGCCGCCGCGCCCAGGTAGATCGTCGACTTCCCGCAGTAGGAGCCGATCTCCACGGCCACCCCGGTGCCGAGGAACTCCAGGGCGGCGCGGTGCAGCGCCTCGCCCTCGTCGGCGGGCATGAAACCGATCGCCCGCTCGGCCTGCTCCCGCAGCTCGGGGGTGAGCGCGTCCTGCTCGGCGGGGCGATCTGCGGGCGGCGGTGCGGTCGGGGTCACGTGGGTCCTCTCGGGTTCCGGCTGTCGAGCCGAGCCTACGCACGATTGCCCCCAGCTGGGTAGAACGTGTTCTATTGGGATCGCGTGTCGTCCGACGGGGAGGCGAAGATGCCGATCGCGATCACCGAAGTGCAGCGGGACCTGCGGGAGTCGATCCGGTCCTGGGCCGCCGGTTCCGGTACCGCCGAGGTCCGCGCGCGCGAGGAACCCGGCGGGCCCGGGCGACCGGGCCGGGCCTGGGCGGGGCTGGCCGAGCTGGGCGTGTTCGGCATCGCGCTGCCCGCGGACGTCGGCGGCGGGGGAGCCGGGGTGGCCGAGCTCGCCGCCGCGCTGGAACCGGCGGCGGAGGCACTGGTCCCGGGTCCGGTGCTGGCGACCTGCGCGGCGGGGGTGCTGCTGGCCCGCGCGGGCGGTGATCCCGCGCCGCTGCGCGCGATCGCGGCCGGGGAAGCCGTGGTGGCGGTGGCGGGCGAGCCGGGCTCGCTGGTGGCGACCGAGGCCGAGGGCGGGTTGCTCGTCTCGGGCGCGGTCGACCCGGTGCCCGGGGCGCCGGAGGCCACCCACCTGCTGCTCGCGGCGCGCGGCCCGCGCGGCGGGGAGACGTGGTTCCTGGTGGCGGCCGACGACCCCGCCGTGCGCGTCGGAACCCGGCGCGCGCTGGACTTCTCCCGCTCGCTGGGCCGGATCGAGCTCACCGAGCTGCTGGTCCCGCCCGCCGCCCAGCGGTCCCGGCTGCGCACGGCCGAGGTCCGCGAGCTCCTGGTGACGCTGGGGGCGGCCGAGGCCTCCGGGATCGCCGCGTGGTGCCTGCGCACCGCCGTCGGCCACGCCCGCACCAGGGAGCAGTTCGGTCAGGTCATCGGCGCGTTCCAGGCGGTCAAGCACCTGTGCGCGCGGATGCTCTGCGGGGCGGAGCAGGCGGCCGCGCTGGCTTGGGACGCGGCCCGGGTGCTGGACGAGGACCCCGCGCAGCACCCGCTCGCGGCGGCCGCCGCCGGGGCGGTCGCGCTGGACGCGGCGGTCGAGGCGGCCAAGGACTGCGTGCAGGTGCTCGGCGGAACCGGCTTCGCCTGGGAGCACGACGCCCACCTGTACCTGCGCCGCGCCCTCGCCCTGCGGCAGTGGCTCGGCGGCGCCGCGGCCTGGCGGCTGCGGGCGGCCGATCTCGCCCTCGGCGGGGCCCGCCGCGCGCTCGGCGTCGGCGACGTGCTGCCGCCCGAGGTGGCCGAACGGCGTCCCGAAGTGCGCGAGCTCGTCGCGGAGATCGCGGCGCTGCCGGAGCAGCGGCGGCGGGAGCGGCTCTGCGACACGGGATTCCTCGCCCCGCACTGGCCGGAGCCCCACGGGCTCTCCGCCGAACCGGGGTTGCAGCTGCTCATCGACGAGGAGCTGCGCGCGGCCGGGGTGGCCAGACCCGACCTGATCGTCGGCGGCTGGGCGGTGCCGACGCTGCTCGCGCACGGCACGCCCGCGCAGCGGGAGCGGTTCGTCCGGCCCACCGCGCTCGGCGAGCTGACCTGGTGCCAGCTGTTCAGCGAGCCCGGCGCGGGATCCGACCTCGCCGGGCTGCGCACCCGGGCGGAGCGGGTGGACGGCGGCTGGCGGCTGCGCGGGCAGAAGGTGTGGACCTCGATGGCGCGGGAGGCGGACTGGGCGATCTGCCTGGCCCGCACCGATCCGGAGGCGCCGAAGCACCGGGGCATCACCTACTTCCTCGTCGAGATGGCCTCCCCGGGCATCGAGGTCCGGCCGCTGCGGGAGATCACCGGCGAGGCGGTGTTCAACGAGGTCTTCCTGGACGGCGTCTTCGTGCCGGACGAGCAGGTGGTGGGCGAACCGGGCCAGGGCTGGCGGCTGGCGCGCACCACGTTGTCGAACGAGCGGGTGGCGATGGGTGGCGGGTCGGCGCTGGGGCAGGACGTGGAGGCGCTGCTCGCGCTGGCCCGGCGGTGCCCGGACTCCCGGGGCGCGCGGGAGCGGATCGGCGGGCGGGTCGCGGCGGGGCTGTCGGTCTCGCTGCTGCGCTGGCGCGCCACGCTGCTCAGCCTGGACGGCCGCGACCCGGGAGCGCAGTCCAGCGTGGAGAAGCTGGTCGGGGTGCACCACCGCCAGGAGGTCGCCGAGGCCGCGCTGGAACTGCTGGGCCCCGAGGGCGCGGCCGCCGACGGGACGGCCACCGAGCCGGCGCGGCAGTTCCTGCTCAGCCGCTGCCTGAGCATCGCGGGCGGCACCACGCAGGTCCTGCGCACCGTCGCGGCCGAACGCGTGCTGGGACTGCCGCGCGCCTGACGTCGCCCGCCGGACCTTGCGGTGAGCGCGGATCGCGGCTAGAAATAGAACAAGTTCCATTCATGT
Organism: Saccharopolyspora antibiotica; assembly: GCF_047200635.1. Classification (NCBI taxonomy): domain Bacteria; kingdom Bacillati; phylum Actinomycetota; class Actinomycetes; order Pseudonocardiales; family Pseudonocardiaceae; genus Saccharopolyspora; species Saccharopolyspora antibiotica. The sequence continues at coordinate 111,143 of NZ_JBJZOI010000021.1, forward strand.
TTGGTGCGGGCTGAATCGGGGTCGATGTGGAGTTCGCGCTCGATGACACGCTTTCGCCCCTGCGAGATCTGGCCGCCGAGGTGCTCTCGCGGGAGCAGGCCCGCGCGCGGGAGACCGGTCCCCGCTCCGGCGGTGGAACAGGTTCTTTCGACTCCATCGGCAAGGCGCTGGGCGCGGCCGGGCTGCTCTCGCTGGCCGTGCCGGAACGGCTCGGCGGCGCCGGGCTGGGCCCGCTGGCGACCTGCGTGCTGCTCACCGAGCTGGGCAGGCGCGCCGTTCCCGGCCCGATCCCGGCCACCCTCGCCTCCGGCGTGCTCCCGATCGCCCGGCACGGCACGGAGGCCCAGCAGGACCGGCTGCTGTCCGGTGTGGACGACGGGCGGGTGCTCACCGCCGCGCTCACCGAACCCTCCGCCCCGCTGACCGCCGCCCCCGCCACCCGCGCCCGGCGGGACGGGGACGCGCTGGTGATCACGGGCACCAAGACCGGCGTGCCGCACGCCGGGCTCGCGCGGGACCTCCTGATCCCGGTCTCGCTGGCCGGTGGCGGCACCGCAGTGGCCGTGGTCGCCTCCGACGCGGACGGTCTGACCCGCGAGCCCGCACCGCCCTCGGGATCCGGGGCCGCGGTGCTGCGCCTCGCCGAGGTGCGCGGCGAGGCGCTCGGCGCGCCCGGAGATCCCGAGGTGCTGGCCGATCTGCTGCGCTGCGCGACGGCGGGGCTGTGCGCGCTCGGCGACGGCGCGCTGGCGGGCGCGCTCGCGCTCACCGCCGAGCACGTGCGCACCCGCGAGCAGTTCGGCAGGCCGCTGGCCGCGTTCCAATCGGTCGCCGGACAGCTGGCGGACGTCTACGTCGCGTCCCGCACCGCGCACCTGGCCACCACCGCCGCGTGCTGGCGCCTGGACGAGGGCTTGGACGCCGCCGACGACCTCGCGGTCGCCGCGCTGTGGCTGACCGAGCAGGCCCCGCCCGCCGTGCACACCTGCCACCACCTGCACGGCGGGATCGGACTGGACATCAGCTACCCGCTGCACCGGCACCTCTCGATGATCAAGGACGTGGCCCGGGGGCTGGGCGGCGCCGGGCGCGCGGTGGACGCGCTCGCCGAGCGGCTCGCGGGCCGGTGAGGAGCGACGTGTTCATCGACCGCACCCAACGGCAGCGGGCCCTGCGGGACGAACTGCGCGCGTACTTCCGCGACCTGATCACCCCCGAGGAACGCGCGGAGCTGGCCACCGAGCGCCACGGACCGGCCTTCCGCCGGATCGTGCGGCGGATGGGCCGGGACGGCAGGCTCGGCGTCGGGTGGCCGCGCGAGTACGGCGGCGGCGGGTTCGGGCCGGTGGAGCAGCACATCTTCGCCAGCGAGGCCGCCCGCGCCGACGTGCAGCTGCCCTCGGTCACGCTGCAGACCGTCGGCCCCACCCTGCTGGCGCACGGAACCCGGTGGCAGAAGGAGTTCTTCCTGCCCCGCATCCTCGCCGGGGAGGTGCACTTCGCGATCGGCTACACCGAGCCCGAGGCGGGCACCGACCTCGCCTCCCTGCGCACCACCGCGGTGCGCGACGGGGACGAGTACCGGGTCGACGGGCAGAAGACCTTCACCACCGGCGCGCACGACGCCGACTACGTCTGGCTGGCGTGCCGCACGGACCCGGACGCGCCGAAGCACCGGGGGATCTCGATCCTCATCGTGGACACCTCGGACCCCGGTTTCTCCTGGACACCGATCATCACCTGCGACGGCGCGCACCACGTGAACGCGACCTACTACTCCGACGTGCGGGTGCCCGCCTCGATGCTCGTGGGCGAGCAGGACCGGGGCTGGAAGCTCATCACCACCCAGCTCAACCACGAGCGCGTCATGCTCGGGCCCGCCGGGCGGATCGACGGGCTGCGGGAGCGGGTGCGCGGCTGGGCCGCCGCGCGCACCGCGCCGGACGGGACGCCGCTGGCCGAGCTGCCCGACGTGCGCCGGGCGCTGGCCCGCGCGCACGCCTTCGCCCGGGTCAACGAGCTGCTGAACTGGCAGGTCGCGGCGGCGGCGGACGGCCCGGTGGAGGTGGCCGACGCCTCGGCGACGAAGGTGCTCACCTCCGAGCGGGTCCAGTCCCTCGGGCGCGAGCTAGAGGAGCTGGTCGCCCGCCACGGCGACCCGGGGGAACCGGAGACCGCCGAGCTGCTGCGCTGGCTGGACGTGCAGGCGAAGCGGAACCTGGTGCTCACCTTCGGCGGGGGCGTGAACGAGGTGCAGCGCGAACTGATCGCCGCGGCCGGGCTCGGGTTGCCCCGGGTGCCGCGCTGACCGGAGGGAGTCCGACCACCATGACCACCGGAACCGCGCGGGACGTCGCCGCGCAGATCCGCGCGGCGGCCGAGGAGATCGCCGGAGCGGGGGAGTCCGCGCCCCGCCGGGCCCGGGACCCGGTGAACCTGCCGATGATCAACAACTGGGTGGAGGCGCTGGGCGACGCGAATCCCGTCTACACCTCGGCGGAGGCCGCCGCCGCGTCCGTCCACGGTGGACTCGTCGCGCCACCCGCGATGGCCCAGGTGTGGACGATGCCCGGCCTGTCCCCGCCGGGGGACGGCGCCGATCCGCTGCACCTGATGATGGCCGCGCTCGACCGGCACGGCTACGGCTCCGTGGTGGCCACCGACTGCGAGCAGACCTACCACCGCTACCTCCGCCACGGCGAACGGCTCGCGGTGACCACCCGGCTGGACTCGGTCGTCGGCCCCAAGCGCACCGCGCTCGGCGAAGGCTGGTTCGTGACCACCCGCAACACCTGGTACTCCGGGGCGGAGCCGGTGGCGGAGATGCTGTTCCGGGTGCTGAAGTTCCGGCCCGCCGAGGCCGGGGCGAACGCGGAGCCCGAATCGGAGTCGGAGCTCGCCGCCCCGGCGATCCTGCCCGCGATCAACGCCGACACGGCGTTCTTCTGGGAGGGCACCGCGGCCGGGGAGCTGCGCGTCCAGCGCTGCGGCGGCTGCGGCCTGCTGCGGCACCCGCCGGGCCCGATGTGCCCGGAGTGCGGCGCCACCGAGCCCACGCACCTGGTCTCGGCCGGGCTCGGCGAGGTCTACAGCTACGTCGTGCACCACCACCCGCCGCTGCCCGGCAAGGAACTGCCGCTGGTGATCGCGCTGGTGGAACTGGACGAGGGGGTGCGGATGCTCGGGGAGCTGCTCGGCGCGGACCCCGCCGGGGTGCACGTGGGAATGCGGGTGCGGGCCGGCTACCGGCACGGCGCCGAGGTCACCGTGCCGCACTGGCGGCCGGTGGAGGAGGAGGCGGCATGACCGCGCGGACCAGGAGCTCCGCCGAGGTGCGGGCCGGGACCGCCCTGCCGGAGGAGAGCGTCGAGATGACGCCGACCTTCATCGTGAGCACCGCGCTCGCGACCCGGGACTTCCAGGACGTCCACCACGACCGGGACCTGGCGCGGGCCAAGGGCTCGCGGGACATCTTCGTCAACATCCTGACCAGCACCGGGATCGCGCAGCGCTACGTCACCGACTGGGCCGGCCCGGAGGCACTGGTGCGCGGGGTGAAGGTGCGGCTGGGGGTGCCCTGCTACGCCCACGACGTGCTTCGGCTGTCCGGTCAGGTGCTGTCCCGGCGGGTGGAGGGCGGCGAGACCCGGTTCGAGGTGGAGGTCCTCGGCCGGTGCGGTCTCGGCCAGCACCTGCGCGGCACCGTCCTGCTGGCGCTGCCGGGGGGAGCGGCGTGAGCATCGCGGGCACCACGGCCATCGCCGGGATCGGGGCCACCGAGTTCTCCAAGAACTCCGGGCGCAGCGAGCTCCGGCTCGCCGCCGAGGCGACCCGGGCGGCGTTGGCCGACGCGGGCCTGAGGCCGTCCGATGTGGACGGAATGGTCACGTTCACCATGGACGAGAACACCGAGGTCGCGCTCGCCAGGGAGCTCGGGGTGCCGAGGCTGTCGTTCTTCAGCCGGGTGCACTACGGCGGGGGAGCGGCCTGCGCCACCGTGCAGCAGGCCGCGCTCGCCGTCTCGGCGGGAATCGCCGACGTGGTGGTCTGCTACCGGGCGTTCAACGAGCGGTCCGGGCAGCGCTTCGGCCGGGTCCAGGCCGCCGCGGCCGCCGCGCCCACCTCGTCCGGAGTGGACAACAGCTGGAGCTATCCGGTCGGCCTGGGCACGCCCGGTGCGCAGGTCGCCATGTTCGCCCGGCGATACCTGCACGAGTACGGCGCCACCAGCGAGGACTTCGGCCGGGTCGCGGTGACCGATCGCGCCCACGCCGCGACGAACCCGGACGCCTGGTTCTACGGACGCCCGATCACCCTTGCCGAGCACCAGGCCTCGCGCTGGATCACCGAGCCGCTGCACCTGCTGGACTGCTGCCAGGAGAGCGACGGCGGGGTGGCCCTGGTGGTGGTGAGCGCCGAGCGGGCCCGGGACCTGCCGCACCCGCCCGCGCTCGTGCGGGCGGCCGCGCAGGGCAGCGGGCCGGACCAGTTCACCATGACCAGTTACTACCGCGATGACCTCGCGGCGCTGCCGGAGCTGGGCGTGGTCGCCGAGCAGCTCTGGCGGCAGTCCGGGATCGGCCCGGCGGACGTGCGCACGGCGGTCCTCTACGACCACTTCACGCCGTTCGTCCTGGTGCAGCTCGAGGAACTGGGCTTCTGCCCGCGCGGCGAGGCCCGGCACTTCATCACCGAACGCGGCATCGGGTTGGACGGTGAGCTGCCGATCAACACCCACGGCGGGCAGCTCGGTGAGGCCTACGTCCACGGCATGAACGGCATCGCCGAAGCGGTCCGCCAGGTCCGGGGCACCTCGGTCAACCAGCTCGACGCCGTCGAGCACGTCCTCGTCACCGCGGGCACCGGAGTCCCCACCAGCGGTCTGGTCCTCGGCACCGACCGCTGACGGGACCTCCGCGGTTTCCTCGCCGCGGATCGACGCGCCGCGTGCGAGCCGGTCCCCGCTCGACGGCTTCGCCGCTGGTGGGACGTGGGCGGGACCGGGCGCGCGGACAGCCGTCGACCCGGCGGTCAGCCCGCCTTCGGGAGCCGGGTGATGGCGGTGATGATGAGGCCCTCGTCGGCGAGCCAGCGGCCGGTGAAGGAGGTGAGCGGGACGCCCTCCACCTCCGGTCCGGTCTTGAGCAGGTGCGCGGTGAAGGTGCCGTCCCGGTGCAGGGTGAGGTCGGCGTCCTCGAAGCCCAGCCACTCGCGGGCGATCGGGAACCACGCCTTGTAGACGGACTCCTTGGCGCTGAACAGGATCCGGTCCCAGTGCACCGAGGGATCTGCCGCCAGCAGCTCCTCGATCCGCGCCCGCTCGCCGTCCAGCGTCACCGCGCCGAGCACCCCGTCCGGCAGCGGCTCGTGCGGCTCGGCGTCGATGCCGGTGGTGAGCACCGCGTCGGCGAGGCCGACCACGGCCGCCCGGTAGCCGGCGCAGTGGGTCATGCTGCCAACCACCCCGGACGGCCAGCCGGGAGCACCGCGCTCCCCGGGCAGCAGCGGAGCGGCCGCGATCCCGATCTCCGCTAGGGCGGCGCGGGCGCAGTGCCGCGCCGTGGTGAACTCGCGGCGCCGCTTGTCCACGGCGCGCGCGATCACCGCCTCCTCCTCGGGGAACAGCCACGCCTCGGGCGGGTCGGTGCGGGTCTCCCGCCAGGCGAGCTCGCCGGGCAGCAGGCGTTCGATCACGACTCCTCCTCGGGGAACACCAGGCGCAGCGGCTCCTCGGGCAGGCCGCGGCGCTTCCACTCCCGCGGGTAGCCGATCGAGACCTCCTGGAACCGGACGCCGTCGTGCCAGGTGGTGCGGGGGATGTGCAGGTGGCCGTAGATCACGGTCGCGGCCCGGTGCCGCAGGTGCCAGTCAGCGGTGTGCACGGTGCCGCACCACTGCGCGAACTGCGGGTACCAGAGCACGTCGGTGGGTTCGCGCACCAGCGGGTAGTGGTTGACCAGCACCGTCGGCAGCGCTGGATCGCACTCGGCGAGGCGGCGCTCGGTCAGCGCCAGCCGGGCCCGGCACCAGTCGTCGCGGGTCGGGTGCGGATCGGGGTGCAGCAGGAACTCGTCGCTGCACACCACTCCGGATTCGTGCGCGACCGCCAGCGCTTCCTCCTTGGTGGAGGTCCCGGCCGGGCGGAAGGTGTAGTCGTAGAGCACGAACAGCGGCGCCACCGTCACCGGCCCGCCGCGCCCGGTCCACACCGGGAAGTCGTCCTCGGGAGTGACCACGCCGAGCTCGCGGCAGCGGCGCACCAGCTCCAGGTAGCGCGCCTCGCCGCGCAGCTGCAGCGGGTCCTGCTTCGTGGTCCACAGCTCGTGGTTGCCGGGCACCCAGATGACCTTCGCGAAGCGCTCGGCGAGCATCCCCAACGCCCAGGTGATGTCGTCGGAGAGCTCCCCGACGTCCCCGGCGACGATCAGCCAGTCGTGCTCGGAGCGCGGCACCAGGCCGCGCGCGATGTCCTTGTTCTCGGCCATCGCGACGTGCAGGTCGCTGACGGCCAGCAGTTCGCCGGGTGCGGAGCTCATGATGCCGCGATCGTAACCGAGACGGCCCGGAGCCCCGGCCGTTTCGCGGAGGTTCTGGGGATTCCGCGGTCGCTCGCGGTCTCCCGCGACCCGCGAGGCCGACCCCGCCGGGCCGGCCCGCCCCGCCTCCGGGGTGGTCCGCACCGGCCGACGATGCGGTGGTGGAGCAGGCGGGAGGAGTGCGCTCACCGGGGCCGCACGCCGCGTGTTCGGGCGGTGACGGGCTGATCCGGAGCGGGGTGTCCGGGGGAGCGGGCACCGTTGTTCGATACAGTTCTGCGCCTGTATCAGGTGCACCCTGCGGCCGGATGCTCCTCGTCGGGGATCGGGCAGTCGATGCCGGTGGCCGCGCGACGGAAGGACCTCGTTGGCCACCCCGCTGCATCCCACCGAATTATCGGGCCGTTCCGGCCCGCCCCCGCCATCCGGCCCGCGCGCCACCCTGCTGCGGTGCACCACGACCGCGCTGCGGTGGGTGGAGCTGCTGCGCGCGCGAGTCCTGGAGGAACCGCGCCGCGTCATCGGGTTCGGCGCGATCGCGCTGCTCGTCTCGGTGCTCGCGCTGTTCCTGATGCGCCGCGCCGGGCTCGGGCACGACGCGGGGATCGACTACCAGGTCTACCGGTGGGCGGTGCGCACCTGGCTCGACGGTGGGGACATCACCGTCGGCGGCCCGATGACCAGCGCGGATCGGGTCCTGCCCTGGGTGTACCCGCCGTTCGCGCTGCTGCCGCTGTCGATCCCGGCGCTGCTGCCCCAGGTGGCCGGGCTGTGGCTGATCTACCTGGTCGACCTCGTCTCGATCGGGGTGGTGCTGTACCTGGTGGCGCGGCGGACGTTCCCGTCGGCGAGCAGGGAGAGCGCGCTCGCGGTGACGGCGCTGGCGATGCCGGGCACGTTGCTGCTGGAGCCGGTGTACGCCGCGATCGGGCTGGGGCAGGTGAACATCCTGCTGATGGCGCTGGTGGCGGTGGACTGCCTGGCCGGACGCCCGCCCTGGCCGCGCGGACTGCTGATCGGCCTGGCCGCGGCGATCAAGCTCACGCCCGCCGCGTTCCTGCTGTTCTTCCTGGTGCGCCGGGACTACCGGGCGGCCGCGGTCGCCGCGGGCAGCGCCGCCGCCGCGACCCTCGTGGGCTTCGCCCTCGACCGCTCGGCCTCGATGGACTACTGGTTCGGCAGCGGCCCCGCCGCCGGGGTGAGCGGCTCGGCGTTCCACACCAACCAGTCGGTCATGGGTGCGCTGGCCAGGCTGGAGCTGCCCGCGCTGACCCAGCACGCGCTGTGGGCGCTGGCCGCGCTGCTGCTGGTGCTGGTGACCGCGCGGGTGCTGCGCACCGCTGAGCTGGTGCACGCGGTGCTGGCCACCGCGCTGCTGGCCCTGCTGCTCTCGCCGACGTCCTGGTCGGACCACTGGGTGTGGGTGGCGCCGGGACTGCTCGCCGTCGCGGGCACGGCGCTGCGCCGCCGCAGCACCGGCTGGCTCGCCACCGGCGCGGTCATCGGGATCGCGGCGCTGGCGGCCACCTTCCGCGCGCTGCCGTCCCGGGGGACCAACTGGAATGCGATACAGCATCTGATCGGGAATTCCTATCTCCTGATCGGTATCGCAATGCTTCTGCTGCTTTCGCGTGATGCCGCGGAGCCCGAGCCGCGCGCGGATGTGCTCGCCGCGCGGGATTGACGGGAATGGCCGGTAACGGTCCGAGAACGCCCGTTTCCGCTCCGCGCCCGGGAAATCGTCGACTCGATCGAGAATGGGCGGGGCGGGCGGTGCTGGAGGGGCGCCCGCGCCGCGCGGTTCCGGTGTGGACCGCTCGCCCCGGGAGTCGTGCGACCGGACCGCCGGGGGTATCGGTGCAGGTCGGCGGGCCGCGCGGGTGCGTGATCGGCGGGATGGAGCGGTCCGCCGGCCGCGCGATCCGGCGCACGGCGGTGATCGCGACCGGCGGCGCTGCGGCATCCGTGTGAACTTGGTGTCACGATCGGGGATCTGCTCGTTCCACAAGGGACGGAGGAGCGGGAAAACCCGGCGGCGCAAGGGTTCCCCTCGTGTGGTCTACATCACCAGCGCTCGCGGCTGGACCGAAAAAGCGGCCGTGATCAGCGATGATGGCGCTGGGCGACGGTGGTTCAGCCTCCGGTGACGGGTGGCCCCTCTCCCGGGTGAGCGGGGGAACGTGACCTGCGGCGGGACCGTCGTGGGACGGTCTTTCCACTGTGCGGGACGGCGCCGTGTGATTTTCACCCGTGTTACTCGGGCGTAGCCGTGGGCGGCATCGGTCTGTAAGGTGCCTCAAACTGACCGACGATGCAACGGCGCATCCTTTTGTCAGTGCCCGAAAGGTTTTCGCGGGCCGATGGCGAGTGCTCACAATTCCTCGCCCGGTCCCGGCCTGGCGACGGGAGGATCGATGCCGGATTCCCAGCACTTGAGAAATGAGGCGCAACGTCGCGCCGCGGAGCGCGGTCTCTACGACCCCGCTCACGACCACGACGCCTGCGGAGTGGCGTTCGTGGCCGACATGCACGGGCGCCGCAGTCACGAGCTGGTGCGAAACGCCCTCACGGCATTGCGCAACCTCGAACATCGCGGGGCCAAGGGCGCCGACCCGGAGACCGGGGACGGCGTCGGCCTGCTGACCCAGGTCCCCGACGCGTTCTTCCGGGCCGTCGTCCCGTTCGACCTGCCCGAAGCCGGTGGGTACGCGGCCGGGACCGGGTTCCTGCCGGCGGACGAGACCGCGGCGGCCGAGGCCGTCGAGGTCGTCGAGCGCATCGTGGCCGAGGAGGGACTGCGCCTGCTCGGCTGGCGCGAGGTCCCGATCGCGCCGGAGAACGCGGGCCGCACGGCCCGCGAGGTGATGCCGAGCTTCCGGCAGCTGTTCATCGGGCACGGCACCGACGGGGCCGAGCAGGAGACGGCGCTGGAGTTCGAGCGCCGCGCCTTCTGCGTGCGCAAGCGCGCCGAGCACGAGGCCGCGGTGTACTTCCCGAGCCTGTCCGCCCGGACCTTCGTCTACAAGGGGATGCTCAGCGAGACCCAGCTCGACGCGTTCTACCCGGACCTGCTCGACGAGCGGTTCGCGAGCGCGATCGGCCTGGTGCACTCGCGGTTCTCCACCAACACCTTCCCGTCGTGGCCGCTGGCGCACCCGTACCGCTACATCGCGCACAACGGCGAGATCAACACGATGAAGGGCAACCGGAACTGGATGCGGACCCGCGAGAGCATGCTCGCGACCGACCTCATCCCCGGTGAGCTGCGGCGGTTGTTCCCGATCGCCACCCCCGACGGCAGCGACTCGGCGACCTTCGACGAGGTCCTGGAGCTGCTGCACCTCGGCGGCCGCTCGCTGCCGCACTCGGTGCTCATGATGATCCCGGAGGCGTGGGAGAACCACGCCGAGATGGACCCGAAGCGCAAGGCGTTCTACGAGTTCCACAACTACCTCATGGAGCCCTGGGACGGTCCCGCGCTGGTGGCGTTCACCGACGGCACCCAGATCGGCGCGGTCCTCGACCGCAACGGGCTGCGGCCCGGCCGCTACTGGATCACCGACGAGGGGCTGGTCGTGCTGGCCAGCGAGGTCGGCGTGCTCGACCTGGACCCGGCGCGCGTGGTGCGCAAGGGCCGGTTGCAGCCGGGCCGGATGTTCCTGGTGGACACCGGCGCGGGCCGCGTCATCGACGACGAGGAGATCAAGGGCGAGCTCGCCGCCGAGCACCCGTACCAGCAGTGGCTGGACGAGGGCGTGGTGCACCTCGCCGACCTGCCCGAGCGCGACCGCGCGATCCCCTCGCACGACTCGCTCGTGCACAGCCAGCAGGTGTTCGGCTACACCCAGGAAGAGCTGGGGGTCCTGCTCAAGCCGATGGCGGCCGGCGGGGCGGAGCCGATCGGCTCCATGGGCAACGACGTGCCGTTCGCGGCGTTCTCGAAGCGCCCGAGGCAGCTGTTCGACTACTTCACCCAGCTGTTCGCGCAGGTCACCAACCCGCCGCTGGACGCGATCCGGGAAGAGCTGGTGACCTCGCTGGCCACCCACGTGGGCCCCGAGCACAACCTGCTCGATCCCGACCCGGACGCCTGCAAGCAGCTCGTGCTGCCCTTCCCGGTGCTGGACAACGACCAGCTCGCCAAGATCGTCCACATCGACGACGACGGTGACCGGCCTGGCCTCAAGCCCGCCATCATCAGCTGCACCTACGAGGTCGGCGGTGGTGGGACCGCGCTGCGCGAGCGGCTCGACGCGATCTGCGACGAGGTCTCGGCCGCCGTGGCCGAGGGCGCGCACGTGCTGGTGCTCTCCGACCGCGCGTCCGACGCCGGGCACGCGCCGATCCCGTCCCTGCTCGTCACCGGCGCCGTGCACCACCACCTGGTGCGCGAGAAGACCCGCACCCGGGTCGGCCTGGTGATCGAGGCGGGTGATGTGCGCGAGGTGCACCACGTCGCGCTGCTGATCGGCTACGGCGCCGCCGCGGTCAACCCCTACCTGGCCATGGCCAGCGTCGAGGACCTGGTGCACAACGGCGTGCTCCAGGGACTCGACCCCGCGCAGGCCACCGGCAATCTGATCAAGGCGCTGGGCAAGGGCGTGCGCAAGACCATGTCCAAGATGGGGGTCTCCACGGTGGCCTCCTACACCGGCGCCCAGATCTTCGAGGCGATCGGCCTCGGTCAGGAGGTCGTCGAGCGGTGCTTCGCGGGCACCACCTCCCGCCTCGGCGGGGTGGGCTTCGACCTGCTGGCCAAGGAGATCGCCGAGCGGCACCGCAAGGCCCACCCGGTCGACGGCGTGCGGGCACCGCACCGCAGCCTGCACGTGGGCGGCGAGTACCAGTGGCGGCGCGAGGGCGACCCGCACCTGTTCAACCCGCGCACCGTGTTCAAGCTCCAGCACTCCACGCGGGCCGGCCGCTACGAGATCTTCAAGGAGTACACGCAGTCCGTCGACGACCAGTCGCGCGACCTGATGACCCTGCGCGGGCTGTTCCGGTTCCGCGAGGGCGTGCGCGCCCCGGTGCCGATCGACGAGGTGGAGCCGGTCGAGTCCATCGTGAAGCGGTTCGCCACCGGCGCCATCTCCTACGGCTCGATCTCGCAGGAGATGCACGAAACCCTGGCGATCGCGATGAACCGCCTCGGCGGCAAGTCCAACACGGGTGAGGGCGGTGAGGACGCCGACCGGTTCACCCCGGACGCCAACGGCGACTCGCGCCGCTCGGCGATCAAGCAGGTCGCCTCCGGCCGCTTCGGCGTCACCAGCGAGTACCTGGTCAACGCGGACGACATCCAGATCAAGATGGCGCAGGGCGCCAAGCCCGGCGAGGGCGGCCAGCTGCCCGGCCACAAGGTGTACCCGTGGGTGGGCAAGACCCGGCACTCCACGCCGGGCGTGGGGCTGATCTCCCCGCCGCCGCACCACGACATCTACTCCATCGAGGACCTGGCCCAGCTGATCCACGACCTGAAGAACGCCAACCCGCGGGCGCGGATCCACGTCAAGCTGGTCAGCGAGGTCGGCGTCGGCACGGTCGCGGCGGGCGTGAGCAAGGCGCACGCCGACGTGGTGCTCATCTCCGGCCACGACGGCGGGACCGGGGCCTCCCCGCTGTCCTCCATCAAGCACGCGGGCGGCCCCTGGGAGCTGGGCCTGGCCGAGACGCAGCAGACGCTGCTGGCCAACGACCTGCGCGACCGGATCGTGGTGCAGACCGACGGCCAGCTCAAGACCGGGCGCGACGTGGTGATCGCGGCGCTGCTGGGCGCGGAGGAGTTCGGCTTCGCCACCGCCCCGCTGGTCGTCTCCGGCTGCATCATGATGCGGGTCTGCCACCTCGACACCTGCCCGGTGGGCGTGGCGACGCAGAACCCGGAGCTGCGGGCGCGCTTCGACGGCAAGGCCGAGTACGTGGTGAACTTCTTCAAGTTCATCGCCGAGGAGGTCCGGGAGTACCTGGCCGAGCTGGGATTCCGGTCGATCGAGGAGGCCATCGGCCACGCCGAGCTCATCGACACCGACGCGGCGGTGCGGCACTGGAAGGCCGAGGGCCTGGACCTCTCGGCGATCACCCACGTGCCGGAGCTGCCCGCGGGCGCCGCGCTGCGCAACACCACCACCCAGGACCACGGCCTCGACAAGGCGCTGGACCACACCCTGATCCAGCTCAGCGAGGGCGCGCTCAAGGGCGGGACGCCGGTCCGGCTGGAGCTACCGGTGCGCAACGTCAACCGCACGGTGGGAACCATGCTCGGGCACGAGCTGACCCGCCGGTGGGGCGGCGAGGGCCTGCCGGACGACACCATCGACGTCACCTTCACCGGGTCGGCCGGGCAGAGCTTCGGGGCCTTCGTGCCGCGCGGCATCACGCTGCGGCTGCTCGGTGACGGCAACGACTACGTCGGCAAGGGCCTCTCGGGCGGGCGCATCGTGGTGCGCCCACCGGAGAACGCCGCCTACACCGCCGAGGACAACGTCATCGCCGGCAACGTCCTGCTCTACGGCGCGACCGGCGGTGAGCTGTTCGTGCGCGGCGTGGTCGGCGAGCGGTTCTGCGTGCGCAACTCCGGTGCGACCGCGGTCGTCGAGGGCATCGGCGATCACGGTTGCGAGTACATGACCGGGGGCCGCGCGGTGATCCTCGGAGGCACCGGCCGCAACTTCGCGGCGGGCATGTCCGGCGGCATCGCCTACGTGCTGGACCTGCGCGAGGAGCGCGTCAACCCCGAGATGGTCGACCTCGACCCGCTCGACGACGCCGACCGCGAGTTCCTGCACGACCGGGTGCGCAGGCACCACGAGCAGACCGCCTCCCAGGTGGCGGCGGAGCTGCTGGCCGACTGGGACCGCTCGGTCCGCCGGTTCCGCAAGGTCATGCCGCGGGACTTCAAGCGGGTGCTGGCCGCGCAGGACGCCGCCGAGCGAGACGGGCGCGACGTCAACGAGGCGATCATGGAGGCGGCTCATGGCTGACCCGAAGGGCTTTCTCACCACGGCGCGCCAGACCCCGCAGCGGCGCCCCGTGGACGTCCGGATCAAGGACTGGCGCGAGGTCTACCTGGACTTCGAGCCGGGGCGGGTCAAGGAGCAGGCCGGGCGCTGCATGGACTGCGGCATCCCCTTCTGCCACCAGGGCTGCCCGCTGGGCAACCTGATCCCGGAGTGGAACGACCTCACCTGGCGCGACGACTGGAACGAGGCGATCGACCGGCTGCACGCGACGAACAACTTCCCGGAGTTCACCGGGACGTTGTGCCCCGCCCCGTGCGAGGCGGCGTGCGTGGTCGGCATCAACTCCGATCCGGTCACGATCAAGCAGGTCGAGATCGAGATCATCGATCGGGCCTGGGCGGAGGGCCGGGTGACCCCGCAGCCGCCCGCCTCGAAGACGGGCAAGAAGGTCGCCGTCATCGGCTCCGGCCCGTCCGGTCTGGCGGCTGCGCAGCAGTTGACCCGCACCGGCCACGACGTCGTGGTCTTCGAGCGGGCCGATCGCATCGGCGGGCTGCTGCGCTACGGGATCCCCGAGTTCAAGATGGAGAAGCGGCGGCTGGACCGCAGGCTCGGGCAGTTGCGGGCCGAGGGCACCGAGTTCCGCGCCGGCGTCAACGTCGGGGTGGACGTGACGGTGGAGCAGCTCGAGGCCGACTTCGACGCGGTCGTGCTCACCGGCGGCGCCACCGACGCCCGCGACCTGCCCATCACGGGCCGGGACGCGGTCGGCGTCCACCAGGCGATGGAGTACCTGCCGCTGTCGAACCGGGTGCAGGAGGGCGACCTGACGTCCTCGCCGATCGACGCCGCGGGCAAGGACGTCGTCGTCATCGGCGGCGGGGACACCGGAGCCGACTGCGTCGGCACCGCCCACCGCCAGGGAGCGGCGTCGGTCACCCAGCTGGAGATCATGCCCACTCCGCCGACGGCGCGGCCGGACGGCCAGCCGTGGCCGACCTACCCGATGGTGTTCCGGGTGTCCTCCGCGCACGAGGAGGGCGGGGAGCGGTTGTTCTCCGTCAACACGCAGGAGTTCCTCAAGGACGACGACGGGAAGCTCCGCGCGCTGCGCCTGGTCGAGGTGCGTCGGGAGGACGGCCGGTTCGTGCCCGTCGAGGGGACGGAGCGGGAGATCCCGTGCCAGCTGGCGTTCCTGGCGATGGGTTTCGTCGGCCCGGAGAAGGAGGGCCTGCTCACCGAGCTCGGCGTGGAGCTCGACGAGCGCGGCAACGTCGCCCGCGACGACGACTTCATGACGAGCGTGGACGGCGTGTTCGCGGCCGGGGACATGGGACGCGGCCAGTCGCTGATCGTGTGGGCGATCTCGGAGGGCCGTTCGGCGGCCGCCGGGGTCGACCGCTACCTCACCGGCCGGGACGTGCTGCCCGCGCCGATCGCGCCGACCGACCGCCCGATGGTCTGATCGACGACCGCGCGAGCGCCCCGGGGTCCCCGTGAACCCGGGGCGCTCCGCCGTCGCGGGCCGGGCGGGCACCGGGGTTCCGCGTCCGGTCCGGTGCGCGGGCGGCGGAGATCATCGGCGGCTCGGGAGGCGGCAGGTCCGCACGCTACTCCGCGATCACCTCCCCGGGTTCCGGACTCCGGTGAGCGGATCGCTCGTCCCATCCCCTCGGGCAAGCGGTCCGCTCGCCGGCGAAGGCGAGTCGGTGAACGGCCCGTTCGTCCGAACCCGTTGGACGAACGGTCCGTTCACCCGGAACGCGCAGCCGGGGTCAACGGACCGTTCGTCCCGGCTCGTTGGACCAACGGGCCGTTCACCCGGAACACCGCTGACCGATTGGTCGGTGTTGTGCGGTTCCGACGCGCATCACACTCCCGGTCGGGCCCGCATGCTCTTCGCTGATCAAGTGCCGTGGCGACGGGGTGAGTCGCTCCCCGATCCGGTAGTGCGCCGGTGAAAGCGGGTGCGCCGGCCGCGACGTTCGGAGGAGCATGGACGCCGTCATCCGGATGCGGCGGTGCGGCCGGTCCGGGCAAGGGGCCTTCCGAGGGGATCATGAGCAAGCACTTCGCGTTCGTCAGCATGTCCGCGCACGGGCACGTCAACCCGACCCTCCCGCTGGTGGAGGAGCTCGTCCGCCGCGGGCACCGCGTCACCTACGGCGTCGGTCCCGAGTTCCACGCCGCCGTCCGGGAGGCCGGTGCGCGGCTGCTCGACACCGGCAGCTCGATGCCGGACCTGCCCACCGACGTCGCGAAGTTCACGCCCGAGGTGATGCGCCCGATGATGGAGCACCGGCTGCGGGACCTGCGCGCGGTCTTCCCGGTGCTGCGCGAGCACTTCGAGCGCGACCGCCCCGACGCGGTGTGCTTCGACTACGGCGAGATGAGCGGTCACATGCTGGCCGAGAAGCTCGGCGTCCCGGACGTCGCGCTGCTGCCGCACTTCGCCGCCAACGAGCAGTTCTCCCTGCGCGACGTGGTGACGAAGGACGATCCGGACGCCTTCGACTCGAACAACCCGGTCCTGCGGGACTTCCTGGTGCGGATGAAGGAGCTCGCCGACGAGTTCGGCGTGACCTTCGACCCGGCTTTCCTCGGGCAGGTGCCGCCGTCGCCGCTGAACCTGGTGTTCCTCCCGGAGCGGTTCCAGCTGCGCGCCGAGACCTTCGACGACCGCTTCCGCTTCCTCGGCCCCTCGGTCGGTCAGCGCGGCGAGGTCGACTGGAAGCCGCGGCGACCGGACGCCCCGCTGCTGTTCATCTCGCTGGGCACCGTGTTCAACCAGCGCCCGGAGTTCTTCCGCACCTGCATCGAGGCGTTCCGCGACGGCGAGTGGGAGGTCGCGATGTCCATCGGCGGGGTCGTGGACGTCGGTGACCTGGGCGAGATCCCGGAGAACTTCGAGGTGCGGTCGAGCTTCCCGCAGCCCGCGGTCCTGCGGCACGCCTCGGCCTTCCTCACCCACACCGGGATGAACTCGACGATGGAGACGCTGTACTACGGCGTGCCGCCGATCGCGGTGCCGCAGATGCCGGAGCAGGCGGCCAACGCCTCCCGCGTCGAGGAGCTCGGCCTGGGCAAGCGCCTGCGCGCCGAGGAGATCAGCGCTGAGCTGCTGCGCTCCACCGTGGACGAGGTCGCCTCGGACGAGGGGATCCGCGCCAACCTGGTCGAGATGCGCGAGTCCATCCGCTCCGGCGGCGGCGCATCCGCCGGAGCGGACGCGCTGGAGGCGTTCCTCGGCTGAGCCCGGCCGGTCCGCTCCCCGCCGGGGAGCGGACCGGTTCAGGAAGCCGGTTCCTCGCGGCTGCGGAACGTCAGGAGCCCGTCGACCCCGCGCAGGAAGGTCTCGCAGATCGGTTCCGGATCGGACAGGCATCCCGCGGTCATCGCGCCGTCGCGCAGCATGACGAAGTGCTGGGCGGCTGGATGCGGGTCCATCTTCCCGATGCCGGAGAACAGCTCGCTCATCGTCTCCAGGAACCACGTGCGGTGCGCGAGGACGGCCCGGTGCACGGGATGGTCCGGGGCGGGGTACTCGGCGGCCGCGTTGAGGAACGCGCAGCCCCGGAAGCCAGGGCTCCGGATGTCCTCGGCGACCGCCTGGCCCACGGCGCGCACGATCTCGTCCGGGTCGGTCTCCCGGGCGAGGACCGCCTCGACTCGGGCGCGCATCGCCTCGTCCACGAGGGTCAGGTAGGCGACGAGCAGATCGTCCTTGCTCGGGAAGTGCCGGTAGAGCGTGGCGCGCGTGACCTGCGCTTCGGCGATGACCCGATCGACTCCCACGGAGTGCAGTCCTTCGGCGTAGAACAGCGCGGTGGCCGCGTTGAGCAGGCGAGCCCGTGCCTCCGACATCCCATCCCCCGTTCCGCTGAACCCCTGCCGCCGCAGGCTAGCAGATAGAACGATCGGTCTTGACGGATCCGCTCGGTTGCCGCAGGATCAGGTGGACCGATCGTTCTATCTCGTTGATGGAGCGGCACGACACCCACGAGAGGCTCCGATGTCCACCTCTTCAGTCGCCACCCGGGTCGATTCCGCCGGGGCGCTGCGATCGCTGTACTACGTCCGGTTCGCGTTCGCGCTCGTCTGGGCGGGCCTGATGGTGGTGCTGTCCGGGACGTTCGGCCCGGCGACCGCCGTGCTGCTGGTCGCGTACCCGCTCTTCGACGTCGTCGCGGCGGTGGTGGACCACCGCACTTCCGGCGACAGCCGCCCGAAGGCGCCGCTCTACGCCAACATGGGCCTGAGCCTGCTCGCGGCCGTCGGGTTGGCCGTCGCGATTCCGGTCGGGGTTCCCGGAGCGCTGCGGGTGTGGGGCGCGTGGGCGATCACGGCGGGCGCGGTGCAACTGCTCGTCGCGATCCTGCGCTACCGGCTCGGCGGCCAGTGGGCCATGATCCTCAGCGGCGGCATCTCCACCGTCGCGGGCACCGGCTTCATCCTGATGGCGGGCGGCTCCGACGCCTCGCTGTCCCCGATCGCGGGCTACGCCCTGATCGGGGGGATCTTCTTCCTCGTCTCGGCCCTCCGCCTGCACCGCCTCGCCCGCCGGGGTTGAGCCGGCGAACGGCCCATTCGTCCATCGGGTTCGGGCGAATGGGTCGTTGGCGTGAGCCGGA